>CAVKYO010000063.1:0-14839 GCA_963660495.1 Acidaminococcus fermentans | reverse complement strand
ATTTATTATAAACTCAACTTTCTTAACTTTCTCCCCCAAAACTCTTTACACTAACTCAGCAATATATAAAACTAAAAAAATATAGTTTCTCAGCCAACTTGCAATACAATAATATCTTTCAAACACATGTTGTCAATAGAAAATTAAAAAGAAAAAGAAAAATTTAAAAAATTACAAATTGATTAACTTGTTATTAATAAATAATTTTGATACAATTACAGCATACGAGGTGAAAATATGGACGATAATAAAAATCAAGAAAAAATTCATATTACCAGAGAAGAATATCGTCAAATTAAAAAGAAAAAGAAATTAAGACTTAAACCTTGGGCATTTTGTATATTTCTCATCTTCTTTCTAGGACTACTTGCTTCCTCAATATATATAGTTTATTGCTGGGAAAAAGATAATAAAAAAATAAAAAAACTAACAGATGAAATAAATGAAGAAATAACACTAACACCAAATAATGACGAAGGCGAACTAATAAATCCACCAGATGATAAAACCTCAGATTACTGGTATTATGTAAGCCTGCCCTTTTATGATGTGGATTTCACTACTTTAAAAGAAAAAAATAAAGATACAGTTGCTTTTATCCATATGTCAGAAACAAATATAAATTACCCAGTTGTTCAAACAAATAATAATAAATATTACTTAGGTAGAGCTTTTGATAAAAGTAAAAACGATGCCGGCTGGGTATTCATGGATTACCGTAACAATATAAATAAATTATCAGATAATACTATAATTTATGGTCACGGAAGATTAGATAAGACAGTCTTTGGTTCCCTAAAAAATGCTTTAAAAAAGTCTTGGCAAGAAAATAAAGACAATTATATTATCTGGTTATCCACTCCTACAGAAAATATGATGTTCCAAATCTTTTCAATTTACACCATAAAAAGTGAATCCTATTATATAACAACAAATTTTAATAATGAAACTGATAAACAAGACTGGATAAATACCATGGTAAAAAGAAACACCAGCACTAAAACTACTGATGTATCAGTATCAGATAAATTCCTAACTTTATCAACTTGTCTAAATAACAATGGTGATAGAATTGTTGTCCAAGCAAAATTAATTAAGACACAAAAACGTCAATAAAATAAATAATTTGACGTTTTTTTTGACAAAATAAGTACTACCAAGTATAATTAGTATAAGGTGATAATATGGAAAGAGATAATATGGAATTAGACAGAATAATGAATGAATTTAGTTCTAATTCAAGTAAACCCTATAACTGGGAAAATGATGGATATCTTGGTAAACAAGAAAAAGAAGAACCGGTTGCTGAAAATGGTTTAGTCGCAACATTAAACAACGGTTTTGTAATTGATGAACCAACGATTACATATGATGAAGAATCTTTTAGAGAAAGGGCAAAAAGAACAGAACGTACCTATATTAGATCAAGTAAAGATACAGCTGGAATGCACAAATCAAGCAATACAAGACATAAAACAACTACAGATTCAATGCCAAAAGATGCTGAATGGAAAGAACAAGCTGATACAGTTAAAAAAGCTAAAAGAGCCTTTGGTAAAAAGGTTGCGACTATTGGACTAGCATTAGGACTAATTGCCGGAGGTGCAGCTGGTATTTATGGAACTATGGAAGTAACTGACTATCTAGACAATAAAGAACTTAATGAAACAAGAGAAGCAGTAGTTCAAGAATATACTGAAGAATTCTATGAAAATAATATAAGTCCTTATGTAACAACAACATCAACTGGTGATGGCCTAACATATGATGAAGAAGGAATAGCTAGAAGTGTTGCGGCTGATGGAAAAGTTGATGACTATGAAGTATATGGTCTATATAGTAACATGGGAGAAGCTGAAACTAATCGTGTTTTAGGAAACATAGATCCAACTCAAGTTGATAGACCATATGGAAATGTAGAAGACTATATGCGTGCCAATGGCCAAGTAAATGCTAGTAACCAACAAGACGTAGACTTATGGAAGCAAAATGTTGCAGATGCATTAATTGCTCAAAATGAAATTGACTCAATGTTTCCTGCATCAGCAGAAAAATCCGCTACTAACACAGACCAAGCTAGTAAAGGAGGAAAATAATATGACTGAAGAAAGAGAAGTAGAATACGTATTAATCGATAACAAAAAATACGAAGTAGTTATGGAAAAAACATCCGGTGATACTACTTATATGTATTTATCAAATCTTGATGATGAAAATGATAATTTAATAAGAAAATATACAACTGTAGATCAAGAAACAATATACCCATTAGATAATGATGAAGAATTTGAACTAGCTATGAGTTTAATTGAAGGATAAAAAAAGACCTATGTAATTTTACATAGGTTTTCTTCTACTCTTCTACTTTGAAATCTACAACATTGCCATTATCTTTTACTAATTTAGTAATAGTTTCTTCTGCATTTTTTAATTTTTCATCACAAGTTTTAGCTAATTTCATAGCTTCATTAAAATTATCTATTGCCTCATCCAAAGGAACTTCACCAGTTTCTAACTTTTTAACAATAGATTCTAACTTTTCTAAGTTCTCCTCAAAGCTTGGTACTTTTTTTTCTGCCATAATTTATTCTCCTCTCTTAATTTATTTCTCTACCGCCCCATTCAACAACAGTAAATCCTTTTCTGCTAACACTAGTTAACTTTTGTTCTTTAACATCAACTTTCTTATCCAATCCTTTAAAATCCATATATACTCTTATTAAAGTATCCGGATTATTACTAAATTCTAAAGGCATATAACTATTTATTTCTTCTTTTGTCCTAAACCTTATATAATTATATTTATTACTTTCCATCTTAGGTAACCAGTATATTATAAACTCATTAATTTCCCTATCATTTAACCCGAGTATACTTAATTTCTCTTCTAAGAACTTAACTACATCTTTACCAGCAACAATAAATCCTTCATTCATATCATAAGTATTATCATTAATACATTCCCAGTATAAAGCATAATAATTTCTACCAGTTTTATAATCATATAACATACCATCAACAGTAGCATGAACTCTCCATTCATTATCATATTTAGGATATGAATATGTAATTAAATTATCATTTTTTAATTTTATAGTTAAATCCATATCTTCGGTCGGATAAACATATAAAATTGGTTTAGCATCAGCACCAACACTACCATTTATATTCCATTCCATATTCATAGATGATTTCATATTAGAAATAATATTTTGAACAAACTGATAAACAACTGGGCTAGAAAGAATAGCAAATATAATTAAAAGTATCATTTTAACATTAATAAGTTTCTTCTTTCCTGCCAAAATAAGTGAAATAAAACAATATAAAAATAAAATAGCATTTTCTAAAGAAAAGAAAACAAAAATTCTTCTAACAGATTCATAAATTAAATCATCAGCACAAGCTGAATACGTACTAATAATAGAATAAAGTATAATTAAAGATATAGTCCCAGCTATACTCATTCCTAATAAAATATAAAAATATCCATCAAAAGAATAACTCTTTTTTTCCTTCATCACAATACCTCCGCCTTTATATCACCATCACTAAACTCAACAGTAATAACATCTTTCTTCTTAATCTTTTTAACACTAGATAATACCTTACCATCTTTTCTTGCTATAGAATAGCCTCTCTTAATAGTAAGCAATGGACTAAGTGTTTCCAACTTAGAAACTAATTGTAAATACTTATTAGCCTTCTTATCTATTAATTGATATGGACTTTTCAAAGCATAAGAATTCTTAATAGTTATTAATTTCTTTTCTTTTAAACTAACAATATCTTTCATACTATACTTAAGTCTTTCAATAATATTATCAAAAAACATTTCTTTATTCTGGTATATAGTAATTGGATTAACAAGTACTGGTCTAGACTTTAAATAATTTAATTTTTCTATATATCTTTTAAGATCATTAGTAATAGCTTTATTTAGTCTAATTTTAATTTGTTCCAAATACGTTTTTATATCATTAATATCAGGAACAGCCATTTCAGCTGCACCTGTCGGAGTTGGAGCTCTTAGGTCAGCTACGAAGTCAGCAATTGTAAAGTCTATTTCATGACCAACAGCACTAATAACTGGAACAGGACACTCATATATTGCTCTTGCTACTATCTCCTCATTAAACGCCCATAAGTCTTCAATACTTCCTCCACCACGACCAACAATTAAAGTATCAATATCATAATTAATACTACTATGAATTTGCCTAACTATATCTTCTTTAGCATCTTCTCCTTGAACCAAGGCTGGAAATAAATACACCTCAGCAATAGGCCAACGTCTTTTAATAGTTGAAATGATATCTTTAATAGCGGCACCAGTTGGAGCTGTAACTACACCAATTCTTTTAGGAATTTTAGGTATCTTTTTCTTAATACCAACATCAAATAAACCTTCAGCTTCAAGTTTTTTCTTTAACTGTTCATAAGCAATATATAAATTACCAATACCATCTTCCAACATATCATTAACATAAATCTGATAACCACCATTTGCCTCAAACACACTAATTTTACCAGTAACTAAAACCTTCATTCCGTCATTTGGCATAAACTTAAGCCTCTTCGTACTAGAAGCAAACATAATAGCGTTAATTCTACTACCATCATCCTTTAAAGTAAAATAATAATGTCCTCTAGTATGTGCCTTAAAATTAGATATTTCGCCCTTAAGAAAAACTTCATTCAAATTAACATCATTATCAATTTTATACTTAATATATCTCGTTAACTGTGTAACTGTAATATATTTATCATTCATATTTCTCACCTAACATTTTTCTACATCATGATATATCTTATCTAAAACACCATTAATCATTTTAGTAACAGCAGTCTCAGAATAAGTCTTAGATAATTCAATAGCTTCATTAATTGCTACCACACTAGGTGTATCAATATATTTAAGTTCAAAAATACCAAGTGCTATAATAGCTTGATCAACTTTATTTAATCTATCCATTGTCCATTTATTAAGTTTACTATCAGCAAGTTTATAAATTTCTTTTTTATTTTCTAATATTCCTTTAACACAAGTATCGACAAACTCATTTTGAACATCAAATTGTTCCTTAATTAAATCATCAATATTATAGTCAATTTTAGCTTCATCAAACAAATTAGCTTGATAAAGAACCTTAACAATAATATCTCTTAGTTCACTCCTACTTTTCATACTTCACACTCCCAAAAAAATATTTTAAATACTAATATTTCTAAATTAGTTTCATACTTAACTAGATTATATCATAATAATTACTTTTTATCTTTAATTTCTTTTTTTAATTCATAAAGAAACGTCAAGGCTTCCATCGGTGTCATTTCCAAAGGATTAATTCCTCTAACTTTTTCTTCTATTGGATTAGTTTTAACTTCAACTTCACTTTCACTAAGTTCAAATAATGAAGTTTGCGTAAATGTCTCTTTCTTTACATTTTTCTTTTCATATACACTAAGTATTTCATCAGCTCTTTTTATCAAACTATCAGGTAGTTTCGCTAAAGAAGCAACATGAATACCATAACTCTTATCAACTGCTCCTGGTTTTACTTTATGTAAAAATGTAATCTTACCATCTTCTTCAACTGCTGAAACATGTACATTTTTTAAATGTTTAAGATCTTTTTCTAAAACAGTTAGTTCATGATAATGTGTTGAAAACATTGTCTTAGCTTTTATTTTATCATGAATATATTCAAGTATTGCTTGTGCCAAACTCATACCATCATATGTAGCCGTACCACGACCAAGTTCATCAAATAAAATCAAACTATTATGTGTAGCTTCACTAATTGCATAATTAGCTTCTCTCATTTCAACCATAAAAGTAGATTGCCCAGAAACCAAATCATCCGAAGCACCAATGCGAGTAAATATCTTATCAAAAACAGGCATAGTACAACTCTTACATGGTACAAAGCATCCCATTTGAGCCATAATAACTGTAATAGCACATTGTCTCATATAAGTAGATTTACCAGCCATATTAGGACCAGTGATTAATAAAATATCAGTAGTCTTATCCATAACAATATCATTAGGAACATACTTATCCTTCATAACTTGTTCAACCACTGGATGACGACAACCTATCATTTTAATAACTTTTTCATCAGTAAGTTCTGGTCTTACAAATTTATAATTATCAGATACAATAGAAAAAGCTTGTAACATATCAACTTCACTAATTATTTTAGAAAGTCTTTGTAATCTAAAAACATATCTTTTAGCTACTTCTCTAATATCCATAAATAATTTATATTCAAGATTAATAATCTTATCTTCAGCACCAAGTATAATATTTTCTTTTTCTTTTAAAACCGGAGTAATAAATCTTTCACAATTAGTTAAAGTTTGTCTTCTTTCATACCCGTATTCATCTTTAATTAAATGCTTTTGTCCTTTAGGCACTTCAATATAATATCCAAATACTTTATTAAATCCAACTTTTAAATTCTTAATACCAGTCTTTTCTCTTTCTTGTTGCTCTATCTCTAAAATAAAGTCTTTAGAACCCGCACTAATATTTTTTAATTCATCAAGTTCCTCATTATATCCAGGTTTAATTAAATGACCTTCATGTAAAGTAAAAGGTGCATCAGGTAATATCGCTCTATCAAGTAATGAATATAAATCATCAAAAATCTCTATTTCTTTATCATAACCAATAGTAGTTAATATTTCTTTTATCCTTGGAAGAGCTTCTAAAGATCCTTTTAATTGTAATAAATCTTTAGCATTTAAATTACCATATGTAACTCTACCAGCAATTCTTTCTAAATCGTAAACTTCATCTAAAGCTTTTATCAAATCGTCTCTTAAAATAAACTCTGTAGATAATTTAGATACATAATCATATCTTCTTTCTAATTCTTCTTTAGATGTTAAAGGATTTTCAATATTATGTTTTAAAAATCTAGATCCCATAGCAGTCTTATTCTTATCAAGTAACCAGAATAAACTATATTGTCTTTCTCTATTTCGAAGTGTCTCAATTAACTCTAAATTCTTCTTTGTATTAATATCAAACTCTAAATATTCACTTGATTTAACTACAATAGCTTTTTGTAAATGATGTAAATCCCCTTTTTTAGTATCAACTATGTAATATAGTAAATGTTTTAAAGTTTGTGTAAGTCTAACATCTTCTAAATCTTTATAAATATATTCATAATTTTTATCATCTAATTCTTCTTTAGTAATACTAACAAGTATTCCATAATTAGTTCTTAATTCTTCTACTATTTCTCTATCTATTAAGTCATTAACGATAACTTCTCTAAAACCATTTCTAACTACTTCTTTAATTACTTTATATTTTTCTCCATCAATTAAAGTAACATAAACTTCTCCCGTAGAAACATCTGCATAACTCAACCCGTAACAATATGAAAAGTCATATATATTAGCTATATAATTATTACTTTTAGCATCTATATTAGAATCAAGTCTTGTACCTTTAGTAACTATTTGAACAACATCTCTTTTAACCATTCCTTTAGTTTCCCTAGGATCTTCTAATTGTTCACATATCGCAACTTTATAACCTTTATCTATTAGTTCATCTACGTATGAGGCATAAGCATGATGTGGAATACCACACATTGGAACTCTCTCATCAAGTCCTGCCTGCTTTCCTGTTAAAGTTAATTCTAAAACACGTGAAGCAAGTATTGCATCTTCAAAAAACATTTCATAAAAGTCTCCAAGTCTAAAAAAGATAATACTATCTTCGTATTTATCCTTTATCTCCATATATTGTTGCATCATAGGACTTAATTTACTTCTATCTACTTCACTACGTTTCATATACTTCACCAAGAAATATTATATCAAAAATACTTTATCAAATAAAGAAAAATAGCAAGTTTTTCTTGCTACTTAAAATCCTCTTGAGCTGCCACCGCCGCCAGATGATCCTCCTCCACCAGAGAAACCACCTCCGCCAAAAGAACTTCCTGATGATGACGACCAAGATGAAGAAGACCAGTCCCTTGAATATCTTCCTCTACCAGAACTATTATTAAGATTTCTACCTATAAGAAAGAATATTTCTTTAAATACAAGAACTACAAACCATGCTTCAAATGAATGAAAATACATCATTACAGCAATAAAGGCTAACAAAAGAAAAGAAACTAATATATAAAATGCACTAAGTTTTCCATATTTTTTATTATTAATCTTTCTGCAATAATTTCCTTGCATAAATCCAATTACAGAAAATACAAAGATAAATGTAACAATAGTCGCAATAAAATCTTCTGCATAATCATAACTATCTTCATCAATAACTAAAGTACCAGCATATTCATCAACTCCGTAATATTCACAAAGTCTTTTATAAAATGCTGTATAACCAGTTTTAACACCAGTATTCCAATCATTATTTTTTAAATACGGAATTATATAATTATCCTGATATCTACCTGTAAGACCATCAGTTAATACTCCTTCAAGTCCATAACCAACTTCAACTCTAAATTGTCGTTCTTCCAAAGTTAAAAGTAATAACAAACCATTATTTTTATCTTTATCGCCTATACCAAACTTCCTAAATAATTTAGTAGCATACTCTTCCAAACTCATACCTTCTAAGTTTTTAACAGTAACAACTACTATTTGAGCACTAGTTTTATTTTCTAAGTCAATAGATCTTGCCATTATATATTGTTCTACATCATCATCTAAAATATTAGCATAATCATTAATATAAAAATCACTAGTAGCATCAACTAAAGCAAAACAATTAAAAGGAAAAAGTACTAATATTAGTACTAAAAATATTTTCTTTTTCATATTAGAACTCTACATCAGGAACTTCAGTCTTAGCATCGTCTGCTTTAAAATAATCAGCTTTTTCCAAATTAAACATTGACGCAATTATATTATTAGGAAACTTAATAATTAAAGAATTATACGCTTTAACAGCATCATTATAATCTTTTCTAGCTGTTGCTATACGATTTTCTGTACCAGCAAGTTCATCTTGTAAATTAATAAAATTAGTATTAGCCTTTAAATCTGGATAATTTTCAACTACAACCAATAAATTATTAATAGCGTTAGTCAATTCAGAATCAGCACTAGCTTTTTCACTCATATCTTTAGCGTTAATTAAATTTTCCCTAGCTGTAGTAATATCAGAAATAACTTTTTCTTCATGTTGAATATATCCTTTAACAGTACTTACTAAATTAGGAATTAAATCTGCCCTTCTTTGTAAATATACATCAATATCTCCTGACTTAGTATTTACATTTTCTGCACTAACCTTCATCTTGTTATAACTGCCAATTGCATAAATACCAAATATAACGATAATACCTAAAACAACCAAACCAATAATTGTACCTTTTTTCATAACTCACTCCTCCTACAATAATTATATAAAAGCCAACGACAAATTTCAATTGAAAAAATTTCAATTTGGCGTATTTTTGTCATTACCGATTAAATTTCCAACTTCACGGATAGAGTAACATCTATTCTCTATAGGCTTAAATTCGCAATAGTCGCTACCATACTCTTTTTTATTTTTAATTGTTTTTTCTTAGCTTTAACTTTCCTATAAACCTTTAATTCTTTTGGTATGGATTAGATTCTATCAATTTTTTTAATTCAATAAAAATTAAAAAAAGAGCAAATTAATTATATCCAAATTTACCCTTTGTAATATATAGTTTTTTATTTTGTTTTTCTTTAGAAATAAACTTCTTTTCTACCGAACTATTAGATTCTTTTTCTACCTCTTTCATTAATTTATCAGCAACCTTTACTAAATTTGTAGAATATAATTTTCTAATTAAAGCCATTTTTTGTGTAAAAGAATATGAATAAAATTCAGAAATACTAAGTTCTTCATCCATACTTTTTTCTACTGCTGATGAAATATTATTAGACACATTTTCAGAAGTACTAACTTTATTATCGTTATATCCATTTCCCGTATATATTCTATTTCTACCAAGTTTAACAAAATAATTTTCTAATTGTGTAATTTCTTCTTTCATCAAGGCAGCTTTTTCATATTCACCAATGTCAGTATAAAGGAAAGCTAAATATTTTCTAACTTTTATAGACTTAATACCACCATTATCTAAATAACTTTCAAATTGAAAAATAGCTTCCAATTTATTACCAGATCTAAGATGACCAACTGCTTCATAATAATCAAACATAGCCAAATTAGTTATTTCTTTACCCTTTTCAGCAAATTTAATTACACTTTCATAATCATCTTTTTTTAAAGCTTCTCTAATTTTAACGATTGTATTTCTATAAATTTGCCCATCTTCTTCACTCAATTCTGAATATTTTCTTCTTTCAATTATTCTTTTTTCAATATAGTCTGCTGCTACTAAATTGGTATCACTAAAAATCAGACCTATATTTTCATAAAATACTTTTTCTACTAAATCCACCTCATCTATAATTGCAAATCTCATACAATTAAGTAATTGTCGTACATTACCATTTTTAAATGTAGTAGTCAAAAAACCATTTTTATTAACATATTCTAAATAAGCTTTACTTTCTAATTCTAATAAATCATTCATACTTTTAAATATAATTTTAGATTCAAAATATGAGTTAACTGACTTATCTACAGCACGTATTTTTTTTAATATAGTTATAGCTTCTGCGTAGTTACCTTTATTAAAACAAGAAACTACTTCATCATATAATTTAGCAATATAATAGTCTGAGTTTCTTTTATTATTATCTAACTCAACAATATAATCATTTTCAAAAAACTCTTCTGGATTCTTACGAAGATCAATACAAGCTTTACAAATAGCTATCTGTAAGTTTAAATCCATGTTTGAATTATTATCATTTTCCTTACATAAAAGAATATATTTATAAGCATCTTCATAATTCTTTTCTTTAACAGCAAGACAATATAATCCATAATATGCATCAAAGACATGATTTAAAGAGTCAATCATTTGAACATAATAATCTCTAGCTTCTTCATACTCACCAGTTTTATGTAAAAATTTAGCTTTATAAAGTAAATATCTACTATCATTTACCTCTTCTAATTTACTTAATAATGCCTCATATTTTCTAGTAGCTCTAGCATTTATTTTATCTAAACTTAATATTTTATTTAACTGATATCTAATATCAATAATATCCATATAATTCACATCCCATTTTAAAGAAATATTTAACTAATTTTTAAAGCCTTTATTTCCTTTATTAATTAATAACTTTTTATTCGATTTAACTGTTTGAACTAATCCTTTTTCTTCTGTCGTTTTAGCCAACTTTTCAAGCTGACTCATTAATTTATCAGCCTTTTTAACACCAGATTTAGTACAATATAATCCGGCTATTACACCAATTTTTTGTCTAAAACAATAATTTTCATATTCTTCTAATGTCAAATCAGCTGACATAAGAGTCGAAAGATTAACTCTTATATTTTTTATACCATTCTTACCATTCTTTTTGCCTCTAACATCTTCAGAAAGATTAATAAAATATTTTGAAATAATATCACAGTCTCTTGCCACATCATCTGCCTGTGTATCAATACCAAGCACTCTATAAGAATCACTTAAATATCTAGAAGCAGCACATAATTTATTAGACCCTTGTTCTAAGTATCGTTCTAAATACACAACTGCTTCATCAAATTTTCCAGAAAGATAATTAGCTTTTCCTTTATAGTATAAAAACACCGGTAAATCTAAACTCCTAATAGCAAGATTAGAAAGTTCATCTGCTTTTTCATAATCTTCTTTATCTATAGAAAATCTTATTTGATGTACGATATACTTATAAAATCTAAATTGCCCACTGTCAAGTTCAGTATGGGCTTTTTTCTCACTAATTTTGCCTTCAAGAAAATTAATTATAATTGGACTAACTTCTTCTTTTAACCAAGGCTTCTCTAACTCAAAAACTTTATCTGCTCTACTTGCATCTATATTAGCCGTTAAATTAATATAATTTAATGCCTCTCTAACCGAAACTTGATAGTCCTCATCTTGTCTTTCAACTGCATTTAAATAGGCTTCTTTTTGTAAAAGAATTAAGTCTTCTATACTTTTAGCCAATTCATAAAAATTAAAAGGAATGCCTTGTGTATTACCATTTTCACATATCTTTAAAATATTTTCTCTAACTCCAAAAATATCTTTCTTATTAAAAGAATCGATTGCTTTCTGATAATATATATTAGCTATAAAATCATCAAACACTGGTTTTACATCAGTAATATAATAGTCTTTAATATTATTTCCATTTCCATTACTAATATCCATAGCCATTTTTACTAAAGCCATTTGTAAAGAATAGTCAACATGACTACTTGTTTTTTTCTTATTACAAATCATTGCATATTTATAAGCACATTCATAATCTTTTTCTTTCAAAGCAATTCTATAAAGTCCATAATACGTAGAATAAATATCATTACAAGAATCCAAATCTTTAAAGAACGCCTCTTTTGCTTTCTCATATTGCTTATCTATTAATAGAAAAGTCCCAAGTAAACTATAATATTCATAGTCTCCAGCCTTTTCTAATTCACCAAGACATTTTAAAGCCAAATCATGATTATAAGCATTTAAGTAAGGATAACCTAACAACTTATATAATTTCTTTTTAGAATCAAGTACCGTCATAAAACAAACCCACCTTCAATTAATTGATAAATATGTAACACACATAAAGTAAAATTTGTCTTATATAATAGCATAACAATTCAAATTCTTCAAGAAAAAAAATAGCTAAAAAGCAACTAAAGGCTCAAACTATTTTTTGTTTTTTCATAGAAATCAATTCTATCTTTTATACGTTTTATACCAAGTATTTTCATAATTGAGAACAAATCAGGTGACTGTCTTCTACCAGTTAATATAACTCTAACAGCTTCACATATATCACCAACATGTCCTTTATAATCTTCTGGATTTTTCTTATAGTCTTTAGGACTAGCTGCATAACCATGACTACTAGCAAATTCCTTAGTCATATTAAACCATTCTTCATTAGTAACTTCTAAATCTATATTTTCTATATATTCTCTTACCAATGAAACATCGTAAATCTTATCACCATCGTATTTAGAATAATTTTCATTTTCAAACATGGAATCTATCGCATAAGAAAATTCTTCTTTAACATCACTATACTTAGATATATCTTTTCTAGGTCTAGGTCCGTCTTTTTCAATACTTAAGAACTTAATCATATCTTCTTTATTTTCTTCTAGTAATTTAGCATAGTCTTCATCGTATTTTAAAGCCCAGACTAATGTTTCATCATAAACTTCTTTTCCAGTTTTTCTAGAAAAATATGTTTTACAAATATTATTAAACTTGGCTTCATCAAAACTAGTTCCACCAATGGCATGCTTATCAAAACTAAAAGTAAAGTCTTCTATTGTTTTATCTTGATTAGCTAAATACCATTCTTCAAAATTAGTATTTGTAATTGTTGCTAGATAAAGATGTAAAGCTTCTATTGGAATTCCGCCTTCTTCATAGAATTTAACTCCAGCCCAAGGATCTTTTCTTTTACTTAGCTTACGTATTGCACCTGTTTCTTGATCTTTTATTGTAATAGGAGCAATATGAGCGTATTGAACTTTATCAAATCCAAGTACTTCAAATAATTGAATATGCAATGGTAAACTAGAAACCCATTCATCGCCTCTAATAACATGAGTCGTATGCATTAAATGATCATCTATAGCATGAGCAAAATGATATGTAGGTATACCATTTTTCTTTAAAAGCACTGTATCAGTATCATGTTCAGGAAATTTCATTTTTCCCTTAATACAGTCAACTATTTCTATTGTTTTAGAAGAATCACCTGGAGATTTTAATCTAATAACATACTCTTCTCCATTAGAAAGTTTTTCTTTTATTTCATCCAACGATAAATCTCTATCAGCAGCATATATACCATATACACCTGTTCTTACTTTATTAATTTCTTGTTCCTCTCTTATATTAGCAAGTTCTTCTTCAGTCATAAAACATGGATACGCAAGTCCTTGCTTAATTAAATCTTTTACATAAGTCTGATAAATCTCAGCTCTTTCACTTTGTTGATAAGGACCATATTCTCCACCAAACGAATACCCTTCATTTGGAAGTATATTGAATCCTTTTAATACATCAGTAATATTATCAATACCATTTTCAACCATACGTTTTTGATCAGTATCTTCAATTCTTAAAAAGAAAACTCCTTTTGACTGTCTAGCATAAACCATATCACAAAAAGCTGAATATAAGTTTCCTAAATGAACACTTCCAGTAGGAGAAGGACCATATCTAGTTACCATAGCACTAGATACTAAATCTCTTGTAGGATACATTTTTTCATAATATTCTCTTGTTTTTGTAATATTAGGAAATAAAATCTCAGCTAACTCATTTCTTTCATCTATATTCATAAATACACCTCACTGTATTATTATTCATATTATGGCTGCCCTAGTTAGATTCGAACTAACGGAATGATGCGGTCAGAGCGCATTGCCTTACCACTTGGCTATAGGGCAATAAATCAACAATTTAATTTTACACCATTATCATAAAAAAGTAAAATAAAAACTCAGGAAAAATTCCCAAGCTAACATTCAAATATGGTAGCGACGGAGGGAATTGAACCCCCGACCTTCCGGGTATGAACCGGACGCTCTAGCCAGCTGAGCTACATCGCCATTTCCAAATGACAAAAAAATTATATCAAAGTAAAAAAACTTTTTCAAGACTTTTTAACAAAAAAATTTACTAATCGGTAACTATTCAGACTATAGCACGCAAAAATGAAGAGTAATTATAGAAATTGCTCT
>CAVKYO010000062.1:0-2979 GCA_963660495.1 Acidaminococcus fermentans | reverse complement strand
ATGTTGTTCATACTGATGCAATAAAAAAATATATTGTTCCTACTTTAACAGAACAACAAATTAAGTTTGTATATGCAAATGAAGCTGATGTATTAAATGTTGCATTGTTTGGTATGACTGCTAAGGAATGGCGTGAAGATAATCCAGAACTTGCTAAAAATGGAAATATTAGAGATTATACAGATTTACTTCATCTAATAATTTTAAATAATTTAGAAAGCACAAATGCAGAATTGATTAGAATGAATATAAAACAATCTGACAGACTTATTCAATTAAATGAATCAGCAAGAAATCAAATGGAAACTTTAAGAAATAATAAGAATGTTAAGGAATTAGAAGTATTACAACAATAAGTAAATGAAGATAATAAATACTATAAAGCATTGTGTGAAATGGAACTCATTAAAAAATAAAATTAAAGTATTAGATAAATAAGTAAGTGATGTTATATGACATACGTTACTACTTATTTTTATTTGAGATAAAATACTAATATTGAAAGGACTTATTTATGATATTAAATGTTTCTGCTAGAACTGATAATTATACAGTGCGTGAAGTAAATCAAAGAAATAATTCTGGACATAAGTCTACAGCCGATAGTAGTGATGATACTGGTATTGGTGTAGAAGGAAAAGTGTCTAAGATTTATGACTTTAATAAAGAAGGAGATAAGTTACTTGCATTTTATGAAGTTGGAACATATAAGTATGTAATGGATACTGATATGGAAAAAGAATATTTTGCTGATAAATGTTCTGGATATAAAGAATATGGTTATAAGAGTTGTGAAGTTAGTTTAAAAGATAAGACTATTACTATTTTTAGAGAAATAGATTTAAATAGTGATGATATTGAAGATAGTGCTAGTATTATGACACTTGAAAGTATAAAGGGCGAGTATGCTGAAGGAAAAATATATACTTGTTCTTAGTTTAGATGAGATAAATATTAAAAGAAGCAATTAAATGTGATGTTTAGGTTTTTTTTAGTTACTTTATTTATACATCATTTATAATTTTGCATAAAATTAAATAGAGAGGTTTTTTATGAAAAAAAATTGTAAATGTTCAAATTGCTATATTGTTGGGCCGACTGGTCCTAAAGGTGAAGCTGATACTATTGAAGTTAGAAATACAATTACAGTTGAACCTTCACAAGATGCACGTGTTATTGATACTTATAATGCTGGCAAACATATTTTAGATTTTGAAATACCAAGAGGAGAATCATCTAGTAAAGTATTTGGATATAAATATAGTGATGTTGGGAATATTATAAATTTAACTAAGCAGGTAGGAGAAATAATTACTTTAAATAGAACGGGTACATCTTTAGGTATTAATGTTTTGGATAATAATCATTTTATTATTTTAGAAAATGGGATATATAAAATTGAATATTACTTTTCAGGATCTATTGCGAATGATACGGCGTTTTTTACTGAGATATTAAGAAATGATGAAGTTATTGATGGAACAACAATTAGTAAAGATTTAATAACTAATACAGATAGTGATTTTTATGGAGCAACAGTATTAGAACTTGAGAAAGATGATTTTATTAGTCTTAGTGTTAGAGCTAATGCTGATACTGTTCTTACTTTGGCACCGGATATTAATGCTTATGTAATTATTACTAAGTTTGTATAATTAATTAAAATTTGCCTATATTATATGTAGGAGGATTATTATGAAAGAAAATATTAATGCATTAGATGAAATGAATAAAGGTGCTAGTATGGGAATGGATGCGATTAGTTTTATAATGGATAGAGTAGAAGATGCAAAGTTTCTTAAAGCACTAAAATGTGAATATGAGAAGTATAAAAAGATGAGTGACAGAATTCGTGATGTTTATAAGAAATATAATGAAGATGATACGCCACATGAGACAAATACGATGACTAAAGCTATGACTTGGATGGGCGTTGAAATGAGAACTTTTAATGATAATAGTAATTCTAAAATTGCTGAGTTATTATTACAAGGTACTAATATGGGTATAATTGAAGGTAGAAGAATTTTAAATAATAAAAAATTAGATAAAGAAGTTGTAAAAATAGCTGATGAATATGTTAGAATGCAAGAAGAAAGTGTAGAAGTTTTAAAGAAATATTTATAAAATACCAATTCTATTTGTGAGAGTTGGTTTTTATGTGCTATAATTGTTATTGCGATGGTGATAATATGAATTACTTATATAATTTAGATCTTAATGAAAATGAAATATTAGATATAGCTGAAGCTAATGAAGAAGTTCAAGATTTAAGTGAAGAAGAAATGATTAAATATATTTATGTTTTAATAGATATAGGATGTACTCAAAAACAAATACATACTATTATTACTTCTAATCCGGCTTATTTTAGTAGAGATGTTGATGATGTAGGTACTTTTTTAAGAAAACTAAAGTCATATGACGTTGATGTTTCTTTGGCAGTTGAGGCAAATCCTTGGCTTTTAAATAAAGATAGTTTTGAACTTGATGAGTTTATTAATGAAAAACGTAGTCTTGGTATTGCGGATGATAAAATATTAGATAATTTTATACATGATTGTTTTTAAATAAATTAATTGCTATAATTAATTTATTAATTGCCGGATTAGCTTAGCTGGTAGAGCAGTGCATTCGTAATGCAAAGGTCGAAGGTTCAAATCCTTTATTCGGCACCATTGAAGAATCTGTTCGAACTATTCGAACTTTGATATATAGCAATCAATCGAAATGATTGATTTTTTTTCGTTTAGAAAAAAAACATAAGAAAGGTTGGTGTCTATGATAAATATTATCAAAAAAGAAAATAATATATTAACAAAAAATTTAATAGCTTTTCCTCTTTTATTTATATTATTTAATAGAATATTTATTATGTCTAAAAATTTAAAAAAAAACGACAAATTGAAATTTGTCTTTTGTTCTTTATAAGGAATTTGCTTTTTACTTTTCAAATTTTTATAATTGCACTATTGACAA
>CAVKYO010000061.1:0-5777 GCA_963660495.1 Acidaminococcus fermentans | reverse complement strand
AAGAAACTGGACATGTTTAAACTATGGCTTTAGAAAATGATAGAGATATAAATGCAAGTATAAATATTATGTTTGAAGGATTAAGAATACATTGTCAAAATAGTTAAAGAAATATGAATAAAATAATTAGTACGGTAGCGACTATTGCGAATTTAAGCCTATGGAGAATAGAGGTTACTCTATCTGTGAAGTAGGAAATTTGATCGGTGACGACCAAAAAACGACAAATTTAAATTTTATAAATTGAAATTTGTCTTTTGTTCCGAAAGACAAAAAAATATGATATAAGAGTTTTGCTGCACAACAAATGAATATAATTAATAAGAGGAGGAAAATAACATGAAAGAAAAATCAACATCTTTAATAATCTACTATCACTGTCATCCTGGTTGTCCACAGTTAGTAACATATTGTGATATAGTAGATACAGAAGAAGAGTATAATTATCCTACAAAAGAATTGCCAGTTATAGTTAGCCTAAATCAAGAATTACCATATTTAGATGCTGACTTGTTAGAAAAAGCAACGACTAAAACCATAAGATATATAGTAGGAAAAGTTGAACCAGCTGATAGGATACTTACATTTGAGACTGAAGAAAAAGTAGATGAGTTTTTAGCTGAATATCCAGAAGGCAAAGTAATTAGTTATACTTCACCTAATGGAAAAGTATATACAACACCAAAGACAGATTGTACTAAAGCCTTCGCAACAAGAGAAGAATTAAAACAAGGTGTAGATGAGTTTGTCTCTAGATTCCTAAATATAAAAGCGAAAGAAAATACATCAAAGGTATATGCAAAAAAATCAGATACAAAAGAATAATAAAAAAAGAAATTTTAAGAGAAATATTTCTCTTTTTTTCTTGCCCTGAAAATAAACTTATGATATATTGATAGAGACGTTTGGCAAGATACTATATTTATAATTAAAACTACATGTAACAAATGTAGTGTTTTGCATATGGTATTTTAGTTTTTAAAGAATAAATTAAGAAGGAGGTACTAAATGGCAATTAGCGAGCAAGAGTTTAAAACGGAACAAAAAATCTTAAAAAAGGTCCAAAAATTACTAGGTGATAGACTATCTTCATTAGGACAAGATGTATATGACGATGAGGAAAATCTAAAAGAATTCAAAAAGATGATGTGGGAAGATTCGACCAGTTTCGATGATGCCGAAATACAACAAGTAATGGCCGCAACCGCACACGAAGCTGAAAAAGCCCTACAAAAACAAGCTTATTTTAAAAAACTTTGTCAAATAAAAAATAAGCCATACTTTGCATCAATAGTATTTAAAGATGATGAAAACAAAATCCATAATATTTACATTTCCCTAACATACTTAAAAGATGATGACCTAAACAATATTTTATACGACTGGCGTAGTCCAGTATGTAGCTTATTCTATGACTACGAAATAGGACCATGTAGTTACAAAGCACCAGGTGGCATATATGAAGGAGAACTAAAAAGAAAAAGACAATATAAAATAGAAAAAAATAAATTAGTAGGAGTATTTGATAATTCTTTAAATATCGATGACGAAGTCTTACAAGAAGTGCTCGCAACAGAGTCAAGTGATAAAATGAAAAACGTTGTTAATACTATTCAACAAGAACAAAATAGGGTAATCAGAAACTTAGAAGACAATAACTTAATAGTTCAAGGAATAGCTGGCTCAGGTAAAACAACTGTTGCTCTACATAGAATTGCCTTCTTACTATATCGCCTAAAAGACCTTAGCAGCAACAACATCTTAATCTTTTCACCAAACAACGTTTTTACAGAATACATTTCAGATGTCTTACCATCCTTAGGAGAAGACAATACCCTTCAAACAACATTTAATGATTACTTATCATACTTTATAACCGAATATAAAAATGTAGAAACATTCTCTGACTTTGTATCAAGATATTATACTTACAGTGAAACAAATAAAGACCTAGTAAAATATAAACAAAGTGATGAAATAATATCTGACTTAGATGCCTACTTAAAAGACTACATTTCAAAATGTAAATTTACTGGAGACATAATTGAAAATGAATTTAATGTTGTATTAAAAGAAGAACTAAATGAAATGCTAACTTATAAATATAATCGTCTTCCATTGTTTGAAAGATTAGATGAAATGGCTAAAAAGTTATCCGCCAACTTTTACAAAGGTAGTAATAAAAAAGCAAAAACCTTTGGCAGACTACTAAAAGAAAACTCTAACTTTGAAAAAGATTACAAGAAAATTTATGCAGACTTTTGGACTAGCCCTTTCTGTAAAGCATCCTTAGCAGAACAAGAAATAAATGAATTCATAAAAAGAAACATCATCAACTACGAAGATGCCTTATTATTTTCATATATAAAAGGTACTTTGCAAGGCTTCCCATATGAATGTAATATCAAACAAGTAGTTATAGATGAAGCTCAAGACTATAACCGACTTCAATATATAATTATCAGTAAAATATTTAGAAAAGCTGACTTTACAATTCTTGGAGACATAAACCAAAATATTAATCCATATTATAGCTATAACTCTTTAGAAGACCTAAGTCCAATCTTCTCTGGCGATACAAAATACCTAGAACTATTAAAAACATATCGTTCTTCACCAGAGATAATTGAGTACACTAACAAAATTCTTAATTTAAAACATGTCAATGCTATTCGTAAAGACAATAATAAACCAGTTGTATTTAGAAAAAACATTACTAATCTAAAAGAAAGCTTACTAGCTGACATAAACACTTTACAAAATGAATACAAAAGTACCGCTATAATTACCAAAGATTATAAAGAAGCAGAAGAAATATATGATAAATTAAAAGATAGTATTAGTATTTCCTTAGTAGATGCCGATACTAAAAAGTTCAAAAAAAACCTAATCGTTATACCAGCATATATTGCGAAAGGATTAGAGTTTGACAGTGTCATAATTTATAACGATCGTAATAATTCATATCGTAAAAACGAAAGAAATCTACTTTATGTTGCTTGTACTAGATGTCAACATGAATTATATATTTATAACTAAAGGCTTCTAAGCCTTTTTTAAATGGAATCTTACTCGGCACAAATCATATATTGTCACTACAACCACATTAATACTTATCGCCAATATAAGACCATAAATACCAATTTTTAAATATGAAAGAATAAACAATAAACTAGTCCTAACTATCATCCCAAGAGTAGTACCAATCATTGCGTCACGACTTTTACCCATTGCGTCTAATGCCGATGATAAAGGAGCTTGAATATATTGCAAAAGACAAACTGGCGCGATTATTCTCATATAACTAATTCCTTCGCTAGTATGATAAATTAATCTTAAGAAAAAAACCGGTTTAATAACAAACAAAATAGTAGCGGGAATACCAATAACTAACGAAAAGAAAATAGCTAATCTTATCTTTTTCTGTACACTTTTAATCATACCAGAAGAATACTCCCTAGAAACAACTGGTAAAAGAGCTTGTGATATAGCCAGTGTAAAGAAAGATGGAAGCAGTACTATAGGCATTACATATCCCGATAAAATACCATATTCTCTTGTAATAAAACTATTATCATAGCCAACATTCAATAATACTAAACTAAGAATAATCGGTTCTAAAAAATAGCCAAAACTACCAATTAATCTTCCCGTAGTATTAGGTATTCCAATAGATAAACATTCCGAAATATAACTTTTATCAGGTTTTAAATCACTCCTTTTAATAACAAGTTTCTTTGGTAAAAACAAAAACAATATAATAATAGATGCTGCCTCACTAATAATATTAGAAAGAATGATATAACAAACAGCGTACTTTAATCCTTTATCTATAACAAAAGGAATACCAATAATCATTAACAAAAGTCTAACAACATCTTCAACTAAGTTCGAAATAACATGCGGACCCATGCGCTCTTTACCAAAAAAATAACTTCTACAAATACTAGATATACTTGTAAAAGGAATAACTAAAGCAATAGCCATAATACCATAATAGGTATCCTTATTATGTAATAAATTATTAGAAAGAACAGGAGCCAGTAAAACAATCAACAATATTAAAAAAATATTTACTAAAAGAATAACTGGTACAACTGAAAAAAAGAGTTTCATATTATTACGTTTTTCCTCAGCAATAAGTTTCGAAAATGCAACAGGCATTCCTAATTGACTTATTCCAATAAAAAGAGAGAAGGTTGGTAGTATTAACATATAAAGACCTAATCCTTCAGTACCAATGAGTCTACTCATAATAATTTTAATAATCATACCTAGTATTTTTGTTAAGAATCCACCAAGTAAAAGAATGATAGTTGATTTAATAAATTTTTCTTTCATAGTAAGTTATATGAAAAAACTAAATTTATAATGCGTTAATCAATAAAATATGTTAAAATAACTATAGAAGAATAAATGTGAAAAATGACAAAAAGATGTAAATCGAACAGACGTAAAAAGTTGTAAAAGACCTTGTAAAATTTTTTACAAATAATTAAAGATATCTTTTCATTGAATATAACATGTGATATTCTTATTTTAAGAGGTGGACGTAATGAATGATTTAATTAATTTATTAACTTCAAAAGAGATAATAATTGTTTATATTGTTGCTGGCGTTGCCTGTTTTTTATACTTCATTATATACTTAATCGACAAGAGTTATTATAAAAGAAAACAAAAACAAAATACTAAAGAATTAAATAAACTAGTTGAAGATATAAATATAGAATTACAAAAGGAAGAACCAAGTAATCTTGATGCTGTAGAAACTATAGAACCTGTAACTTATGTTGAACCTGTTCTTGTAGAAGAAAAAGTTACTATAGAGCCTATTGTTCCAGAAAAGGTTGAACCAGATACAGCTGAAATTGAACAAGAACCAGAAAAAGTAGTAGCAGTTGACGAAGTAAAAGAAGTAGAAAAAATAGAAGATGTAAGCCAAAAAACAAATGAAATAAATAATATTGTAGAAAATAATGATGTAGAAATCATTGAAGCTACAAAAGAAGAACCAGTAGTATTAGAAACATTAGAAGAAAAAGAACAAAAAGAAGAAATAACTTATACTGCTATTGAGCCAAACAAGGAAGAAGCTCAAGAAGAGTTAAGGCGTTTAACAGAAGAACTAGAAAAAGCTGAAGAAGAAACTAAAAACATTGACTTAACAAGTTATGAAGAAGCTCAAGAGCGTGACGCAATTATTAGTTTAGATGAATTAATTAAAAAGAGTAAAGAAATGTATGAGTCTAATGAATTAACTCAATATGAAGATGAAGGAAATGAGCCTATTAGTTTGGCTGATCTTGAAAAGAAATTCAAAGAAACTAACGAAGTAGTTAATGCGATGGAAAAAGAAGAAACATACGAAGAACCAGTATTAATTGAAAATATTGAAGAACCAGTTAAAGAAGAACAATTAGTTATAGATGACTTTATTAATGTAAAAGCTGACGAACCTAAACGACCAGTATATCAAGAAAATGTTAAATATAAGCCATCGCCAATTATTTCGCCAATCTTTGGTATAGAAAAAACATCTAGTCAAACCGATATAGAATTGGAAAATACAGCTAATTATGAAAAACTTGATGAAGAGATTAAGAAGACAAATGAATTCTTAATGACATTAAGAGAATTACAAAAACATTTAGATTAACTCGATTTTTTCGAGTTTTCTTTTGGGATAAATGAAAATATTACATATCATATATATGGAGAGTATGAATAATTTGTAAAAATGATAGTAATTTTTACTACAAATAATTAGTGAAAAT
>CAVKYO010000060.1:0-19045 GCA_963660495.1 Acidaminococcus fermentans | reverse complement strand
CTCATATATATCTACCTCCTTTCTAAAAAAGAAATAGAGGCGACACTCAAAATAAATGTTCCAAAAAGCATTATATACTATCTAAAATACTGATGCAAATGAGTAAAATATAAAATTATCATAAAAAAATACGTGAATTTTCAAATTTTTAAATCTGTCAAAAGAACGTTGAAAAAACAAGCAAAATATGCTAATATAAATATGTCAAGGAAACTTGCATAAAATAAAAAAGAGGAACATTTAAATAGTGTGAATGTCGCCTCAAATAAGATTGTGTTGACACTCTACTTAAGAGTGTCTATTTTTTTATAGTCATTACCAGTAAGGTAAGGAGCAATAAAATGATACATGTGTATCTTAAAACCTTTATAATAAAAGTTCTAATTCTCATATATATCTACCTCCTTTCTAAAAAAGAAATAGAGGCGACACTCAAAATAAATGTTCCAAAAAGCATTATATACTATCTAAAATACTGATGCAAATGAGTAAAATATAAAATTATCATAAAAAAATACGTGAATTTTCAAATTTCTAAACTCATCAAAAGAACGTTGAAAAAACAAAGAAACTATGCTAATATAAATATGTCAAGGAAACTTGCATATAATAAAAAAGAGGAACATTTAATTAGCGTGAATGTCACCTCAAGAATTTTTGAGTTTGACACTCTTAACTAAGAGTGTCTATTTTTTTATTGCTAGTACCAGTAAGGTAAGGAGTAATAAAATGATACATGTGTATCTTAAAACCTTTATAATAAAAGTTCTAATCCTCATATATATCTACCTCCTTTCTAAAAAAGAAATAGAGGCGACACTCAAAATAAATGTTCCAAAAAGCATTATATACTATCTAAAATATTAATCAAAATGACCAAAATAAAGAATTCATACCATAAAACAGTATGAATTCTTTATATCATTTATAAAAATAATAATTTAAATAAATATAACATTCCCAATACAATTATTTTACAATTGTTAAACTAATAGTATTACAAGTAGATAGTTTCTTTGAATCATAACTACTTGCATTACATACAGTACCAGAAACAGAGTCCCCGTTACTACAACTATCAACATAACTAGCAACAATAGTAAACTTAGGATTTCCAGACTTAGTAGCACTTAAGACTTGAGCCCCAGTACTACCAGTCGCAATATAAAACTCTTCCTCATAACAAACAGGAGTAGGAGCAGGAGTATTATTACCAGAATTATTAGTACTTTTACTAGGAGCTTTACCATTACTTATAGTAACAGTAACAGTAGTACCAGATGATACCTCAGATCCAGAACTAATAGACTGACTAATAACATAACCTTTCGCAACACTATCACTATACTTATATACAAAACTATAATTTAATGAAGCCTTCTTTAACTTACTAGTAGCATCACTCTTACTTAATCCTTTAACATTAGGAACAGATACCTTTTCCCCATCAGAAATAGTAACAATAATAGTATCACCATTTTTAATAGTATCACCCTTATTATAAGAATATTTAATAACTTCACCTACAGAAACATCATTACTAAATTCATGTTGTTCCTCATAATTAATATTATATTTAGAAGCCCATTCTCTAAACTCATTTAATGATTTAAACTCAGGCATTTTTAACTTTCCTTTAGAAAGAGTAATAGTAATAACAGTTCCTTCTTCAACCGCATCACCTTTAGTATGACTTGAAGAAATAACAGAATTTTCTTTTACACTTTCATCATAAGCATCCTTAAATTCAACTTTTAATTTATTCTTAATAATCCAATTAGTTACCTCAGTAACACTCATCTTCGTAAAATCAGGAATAATAATTTTCTTACCCTTACTAATAACAACATTAACAGTTGTAATAGTATCACCCGTAATAGAAACCATAGTACCAGCTTTAACACTTTGACTAATAACATTACCAGACTTAATCTTATCAGAGAAATCATAACTTAATTCATACTTAATACCATATTTCTTTAAATAAAATTCTGTTTCCAACTTAGACTTATTAGTTAAATCAGCTAACTTAACTTCACTGTAACCTCTTTCTTCACCATATGAGAAAGTAAGTTTAATTTCTTCATTTCTTTTAACATTACCAGATTTACTTTGCTCAATCAAAGTATTTTCCTTTTCCTCAGACTGAACAAACTCAACTATAACATTACTTAAATGATTTTCCTCAATATACTTTAAAACATCTTCACTTTCCCAGCCAAGCATATTAGATAAAATAATCTCCTTTTCAGGATTAGGACCTTCACTAACTAAAACAGTAACCTTACTTACATTCTTTAACTTTGTACCAGCCTTAACATCTTGATAAATAATATAATACTCATCAATTAAATCACTATATTCATATTCTTGTTCCAAAGATATTTTATTATCTGTAGTCCATTCAATAGCACCCGTTAAACTTTTACCAACTAAGTCCTCCATAATCTTCATAGTAGGTAACTTAACAATATCAAATAAAAATAATGAGCCAAGAACTTGATATATAAAAAGTATTAATAAAGCTAAAATATTAGTACCTTTCTTTTTACTAGGATTTGTAATACTAACAGATACAAAAAACATCGTAAATAAAAATAATAATAAAGCCAAAATAATATCTTTTAAATTCTCTATATTTATAATTGTAGAAGCGATATAACCTAAACAACTAATAATAGTAAGAACAACTAAAATATTAACTAAAGTATTACCTTTCTTCTTATTATCATATTTATCAATTCGTCTTACAAAGTCTTTATCTTTATCAACATCTTTTTCTAAAGTTTTATCGACAACTTTTTCTAAAGTTTTTTCAATAACTTTTTCATCTAACTTATTAACAGTCTTTTTTTTCTTACTTTTACTCAAGAAAATCACCTCTATCTTTATATATAATTATATAATAAATTGTGTAAAATAGAAACAATAACCAGTATCTGTAATGTCAAAGAATGTCCATTTGACTAACAAGTATATAAATGCTATGATGTAAATATAAAACAGTCGAGGTATAAAATGAATAAAGTAATTAAAAATAATTTAAGTAAAATAATAAGTATTTTTATATTGTTGCAACCAGTATTAGATCTAATAACAGGGATTTGTCTACATGTATTTTCTCTTAATTTAACTATTGGAATTATAATTAGAATGTTATTTCTATTATTTATAATGTATGCAACAACATTTATTTATAAGAAAAAACTATCTCTAATTTACTACTTAATAGTAGCTTTCTATAGTATTATTTATTTAATAATTATAGGAACTAATTCACATTTGTTTGGTCAAGTCCAAGGACTTTTACGAGTATTTTATTTTCCATTATTACTAGTATCTTTTTATGATTTAAAAGATGAAATAAAAATATCTACCGCAACATTTTTCACAACACTTACTTTATATTTAATTTTTATTTTTATACCGATGACTCTAAACTTAGGCTTTAAAAGTTATGAAATAACTAAATCAGGTACACTAGGTTACTACAATTCAGCTAATGAAATATCTGGAATTATATCTATACTAACTCCAATAGTATTTATGATGTTTAACTCTAAGGGTAAGTCTATTCTTAAAGTTATTTATATATTATTATACTTAGTCGTAATTCTAACAATAGGTACTAAAACACCATTATTATCTTTACTTATAACTATAGGTATGACTTTTATATATATAATGATAAAGTCCTATAAAGATAAAAAATATAAACGTATACTATCTTCATTTGTAATTATTGTGATAGGAATAATTAGTTTAATAATATTAATACCAAAAACTAACTTTTATAAAAATATTAAAGTACATTTAGACTTCTTAAAAGTAAAAGATGTAACAGATATTATGGATAATGGTAATTTAATAGATCATTTTATCTTTAGTCAAAGAGTAACTTTCCTTACTGATAGAAAAAGTATTTATGATAATGCAACTTTCCAAGAAAAATTATTTGGAATAGGGTATTATTATAATGATAAAAAAGATAAATTAATTGAAATGGATTATTTTGATATTTATATAAATCATGGAATTATAGGATTTATTATTTTCTTTAGTATTTATCTATACATCTTAGTCCAAGCAACAAAAGAGAAAAGGAAACTAGATTTTAATCTATATATGTTAAATGTAAGTATGTTATTAATACTATTCTTATCATTATTCACAGGTCATATCATAACTGCACCAGCAGTGAGCCTTATAGTAGTTGTAATAATTATGATGCTTCAAAGTAGAAAGAAGAAAGATTTATTATTTTCTATTAATGATCTAAGAGTAGGTGGAATTGAAACTGCTATTATCAACTTGTTAAATAATATTGATTATAAAAAATATAATGTTACATTAGTAATGGAAGAAAAAACAGGAGTACTTATAAAAAATGTAAATAAAAATGTAAAAGTACAAGAACTAAAAGTATCAAATAATAAAAATGTAATTATAAGAAAAGGAATTAATTTCATCCGTAAATTAAATTTCTCAATTCTAAATTATCATAAGTTTGACTTTAGTTGTTGCTACGCAACATATAGCTTATCAGCTAATAAAATAGCTTTAACGGCTTCAACTAATAATGCCTTTTATGTACATAGTAATTATAAATATATTTATAAAGATGAAACAGATTTTAAAGATTTCTTTAACTGCAGAAATATATCATCATTTAGAAGAATAATATTTGTTGCTAACGAAGCTGAAAAAGATTTTATTAAGATTTATCCAGAGTTAAAAAATAAATGTTTAGTTCTAAATAATTTCATTGATCCTGATAAAATATTGAAACTAAGTACTGAAAAAATATCAGAAACTCATCCTAAAAATAAAAAATTATTTGTTTTCATTGGTAGATTAGATGACTCTTCTAAAAAAGTTTCAAGGGCAATAAACTTAGTAAAAAATTTATCTGATGTAAATCTATTAATAGTAGGTGATGGACCAGATAGAAAGATGTATGAAGATTTAGTTACTAAAAATAACTTATCAAAAAGAGTAACATTTGTTGGACAAAAGACTAATCCTTATCCATATATAAATCTAGCAGACTATATAATTTTAACATCAGATTATGAAGGATTCCCTGTAACTTATTTAGAAGCAATAACACTACATAAAAGAATTCTAACTACAATAGATGTTTCAGATGAATCTATCAATATAGGAAAAGATTATGCTACAATAATATCAATGGATGAAAAGGAAATGTTAAAAGATGTTCAAAAAGAATTATCTAGTCCAAGAAAAATAAAAGATATAGATATTAAACAAATTCAAGAAGAAAGATTAGAAAAGTTAGAAAATATATTTGATGAGGTGAATAAGCTATGAAATTAGTTGAAATGAAATGTAAAAATTGTGGTGCAAAATTAGAAGTAGAAGAAAATACTAATGATATAAATTGTCAATATTGTCATGCACATTATAAATTAGATGATGAAGTCAAACATGTTCAATATGATAATATGGAACAATCGGGTTATGATTTTGAAAAAGGAAGACTAAGAGCTCAACAAGAACATAGTTTAAGTAATAATAAGACAAATATGACTTATGGAAATAACGATGTTAAGAAAAAACATGGACTTATTTATTATTTACTATTTATTTGTTTCTTTCCTTTTGTAATTACGTATTATGTAATAAAATCTGAAAAACTGAGTAAAAAAGCTAAAATAGGAATATTAGCTGCTTTATGGAGCCTTATAATAATAGCTGGGATTGCAAGTGAAAAGGAAGAACAGGAACTTGAGAAAAATCATTGGGCTACTGACTGTACACAAATTTCTGATTTTGATTATTATTTAGATGGAGAAGAAATTATTGTAAAAAAATATAATGGATCTGATAAAAGAATTAAAATTTGTTCAACATATAATGTTGATGGTAAAGATTATTCAATAACAAAATTTTCAGAAGGTGTATTTGCATTAGAAAATGTTTACAGTGTCATATTACCAGATACTTTAAAATCAATGCCAAATAATACTTTTAATAGTTCAAATATAAAATATGTATATATTCCTAAATCATTAGAACCACAAACAGGATATGCATTTTATAGTTATTTTCATGATGTTGAAACAATATATTATGCTGGTTCAAAAGAAGAATGGAAAATATTAACTAATAATATTGATAGAGAAAAAATAGATGCTAAAAATATAGTCTATGATGCACAAATAGAAGATTTAAAATAACAAAATATATGTTAGTTAGAAATGGTATCGTTGAAGAAAATTTTAAAAAATATTTTTAGCATAAACTAATGTCACAACGTCGTTTTTAATAAAAAAGATGATAGGTAAACTATCAGTTGAGAACATAATTAGTAATAGTATATTATAATTATTTTTGAGGTGATCTAATGTCAAAATTTAGTATTATAATTCCCGTTTATAATGTCGAAAAATATCTAAAAAAGTGTCTTGATAGTGTCTTTAATCAAACTTATAAAGACTATGAAGTAATAGTAGTTAATGATGGCTCTACAGACAAGAGTATTGATATTGTAAAAGATTACGATGTTAAAGTAATTAATCAAAAAAACCAAGGTTTAAGTGCCGCAAGAAACGCCGGTGTAAAAAAAGCTACTGGCGAATACCTAATATTTTTAGATAGTGATGATTACTGGGAAAAAGACCTTCTAAAAGAATTATCTAAATCACTAAAGAATAATCCGGATTTAATTAGATTTCAAATTAATGAAGTCTATGAAGATGGAAAAACTATTTCATACCCAGAAGAAAGCTTTACAAATCTTTCAGGCCCTGATGCTTTTAAAAAAATAGTTAAATATCATTTTGTGGAAAATTCATGTATTTATGCCATAAAAAGAAACTATTATATTGAAAATAAATTTGAATTTAGAAAAGATGCTTTACATGAAGATTTTGGATTAATTCCATTAGTAATTATAAAGTCAAAAAAAGTTAATAGTATTAATTATCCTGGATATAATTACCTACAAAGACAAGGCAGCATCATGAGTAATAAGAATTATGAAAAGACTAAAAAGAAAGTTGATGATATGTATCTTCACTATAATTATTTAATTGAAGAAGCAAACAAATTAGATGTTGATACTACAATATTCAAAAGCTTTGTAGCAAACAGTTTAATATTAAAAATAACAGAATTAAATCATAAAGATTATATGGTTTATCTAAATAAACTAAAAAAAGAAAAAGTATTTGATAATCTTTTGACAGATACAACAAGTAGAAAAGTAAAGAAAGTACTAATTAAAATAAGTCCAATGATATATCTTAAATTAAAATAATGGGAGAATAGATATGAAACAAAAAACATTCAGAGTATATAATTATATAAAAAAAAACACAAATACTATTAATATAAGTATAAAAAAATTCATAATAGAAAATTTTAAGTATATTCTGCTTTTTTCTGTAGTTTATTTCATTGCCTTAATGCCATTGATAAGAGCTAATATTAACTATAATGATGACATGGGACGGGTAAGATATGGATATCGAGACTTTGGTTTTGGAAGACATGTTTCCAACAATTTATCAATATTGCTGCATGGAAGTAAAAATGTATCAGACATTTCGCCATTTACTACAATTTTAGCAATTATAATCATGGCAATTGTAAGTGTTCTTATTCTGAAAATAATATTAAAAGAAAAAAAGCTTAAATGGTATCATATTGTGGCAGCATTACCAATTGGAATGAATCCATACTTTTTAGAATGTTATTCCTACAAGTTTGATGCTCCATATATGGCTCTATCGATTTTATTTGCCATTTTACCATTTGTTTTTTATAAAAATGAAAAGAAAAATAAGAATATACCATTCATTATTTCAAGCGTAATTTTTACATTTTTAATGGCTTCAAGTTATCAGGCATCGGCTGGAATATATCCAATGATTACAATAATTTTAGCTTTAACCATGTTTAACAATAAGGAAGACAAAAAAGAAATATTTAAATTTATATACAAAGCAATAATTGGTTATGGGTTAGGATTAATAATATTTAAACTATCAATGCCACCAGCCACCGAGTATTATCTAGATCCGGGTATATTAAACTTAAAAAGTATAATTCCAGAATCAATTTCTAATTATAAACATTTTTATAAAGCTATTTATGAAGATATGAAATTAAGATGGTTAATATATATGCTTGTAATTCTATTTAGTTTTATAATAAAGGAAGTAGTACAGAGTAAGCAAAAGAAGGGTTTATCAATATGTGTGGTATTATTATCGATAGTAATATTATTTCTATTTATGTTTGGTGCCCATCCATTTTTAAAGGAAACGGTAGTTAAACCAAGATCAATGTATGGTCTCTTTGTAATGATTACTATACTTTCCATAAAAGCTTGTGATTGTAAGTATAACTTAGTTCCTGAATTTTTCTCAATTTGCTTAGCTTATGTTTTTTTGACAACTTCACTAATATTTGGAAATGCTTGCTACGAACAATTTGAATATAATCATTTCAGAATGGAATTACTAATAAATGATTTAAATACCTTAGACGTTGATAATGATGAAGCACTGAAAGTAGATTTAAAAGGAACTGTTGGAAAATCAGGTAAAGTTGAAGATTTAATAGTCAAATTACCAGTACTAAAGAAACTATTACCATTAACATTAGGAGATAATAAATTATTATGGCAAGTTTATGAAATCGCAACATACTATGATATTCCAAACATTGATTTTAATGTATGGACAAAAAATAAAATATCAGAAAAAGATATGGACCTAGTAAGAAAAACAAGATATCATTCAATCTATCAAAAAGATAATTATGTCTTAATAAAACTAAATAAAATATAATTCAAAGAGGATGATAAAATGAACAAAATAGATATAAGTATTATTGTTCCAATATATAACGCTGAAAAGTATTTAAAGAAATGTTTAGATTCACTAGTTAACCAGACAAAGAAGGAACTAGAGTTCATTTTAATAAATGATGGATCTACTGATAAATCAGAAGAAATAATAAAAACATATAAAGATAAAAGAATCAAATATTTCAAAAATAAAAACCAAGGAATTGGCAAAACTAGAAACTTTGGTATTGAAAAGGCAACAGGAAAATACTTAATGTTTTTAGATAGCGATGACTATTTTTCTAATGATGCCTGTGAAATACTTTGTAAAACAGCAGAAAAAGAAAAAGCTGATTTAATAGTTTTTGATTATTACAGAGTAGAAAAAGGAAATTTAAACGAAGTAAAAATAGAATCTTTTAATGCTACAAATATAAAAGATGATCCAAATTTACTATTAAAAATAAATTTAGGGCCTTGTAACAAAATATATAAAACAGACTTAATAAAGAATAATGATATTAAGTTTGAAGAAAGTTTAAAATATGAAGATACATTATTTATAGTAAAAACAATATATAATGCTAAAAAGATTATAAAACTAAATAAATTTCTACATTACTACATGATTCATGAAAAGAGTGAAACAACAGTTAGAGATGAGAGAGTATTTGATATTTTAAAAATAGTTGATAAGATAAGAAACTATTTAAAAAATGATAAATCAATCAAAGAAACAGTAGATAAATTAACTGTCCAAATATTAACAAATTATACGATTCAACAAAGATATCAATCCGATAAAAGTATCGCAATGAAATTTATTGACGATACATTTGATTATTTAAAAAAAGAAATTCCAGATTATAAAAAAAATAAGTATTATCAAGGAAGAAGTACAGCTAAAAGAACTATAGAAAAAAGTAAACTGCTAACAAAAATGTATGTGAAATTATATAAAAAATAACAATTTGCAGTAGTTTGACTATTAAATGTGTATTTGTTATACTAAAGAACGAGGAGAGTGAATTATGACAGCCATAAAAAATGTTTGGGCAAATTTTAAAAAATATCAATTCTTAATGACTCAATTAATAGCAAGGGATTTTAAGGTAAAATATAAAAGGTCAGTACTAGGTGTATTATGGTCTATTCTACAACCTGTACTAATGATGACCGTAATGGCAATTGTTTTTTCACAAATGTTCAAGTTTACGGTAGAAGGAACGAACTATTTAGTTTACTTAATGACAGGATTAATTATGTTTAACTATTTTTCAGAAGCATCTACCAATGCGATGACATCCGTTGTTTACAATTTTACGCTTATTAATAAAGTATATATACCAAAATATATTTTTCCAATATCAAAATGTCTATTTGTTGGAATCAACTTTCTATTTACGTTAATACCTTGGTTTGCAATTATTTTATTATCATTTGTTGGACTTGGACAATATCCAGCAAGCATTAATTGGTTTTATTTACTATTGCCATATATTTTCTTATGCCTATTTATGTTTACGCTAGGTATAGGAATGATTGTTGCTTGCGTATCAGTATTTTTGAGAGATATGTTCTATATTTATTCAATAATCATTACAATATGGAATTATCTAACACCTGTTTTTTATAGTATTGAAATATTGCCAGTAACTCTACAAAAGATATTTGCATTAAATCCATTATATATATTTATTAATGGTGCCAGAGAAATAGTATTATTCGGTAATGCACCAACTATATTTAGTTTATTAATAATGGGTATTATTGGAATCGTAACGTTAATAATTGGATTATTCATATTTAAAAAACATCAGGATAAATTTATATACTATATATAGTATAGGAGGAAAAAATGATAGAATTAAAAAATGTATCAATGAAATTTAATTTAGGAATAGAAGCAACATCATTTAAAGAAACTTTTGTAAATTTGTTTTCTAAAAAGAAAAGAAAAAAAGTTAATAATGATTTCTGGGCATTGCAAGATATATCTTTTGAGGTAAAAAAAGGAGAAGTAGTAGGATTAATTGGTAGCAATGGTGCCGGGAAATCAACATTATTAAAAGTTGTTTCCGGTGTAATGAAACCAACAAAAGGAAAAGTTACTGTAAAAGGTGCAATATCACCAATGATTGAATTAGGAGCTGGTTTTGATGCTGAATTAACAGCTAGAGAAAATATATATTTAAACGGTGCAATACTAGGTTACTCAAAAAAGTTTATTGATGAAAAATTCAATGAAATAGTTGAGTTTTCAGAATTAAAAGATTTTCTTGAAGTTCCAGTAAAGAATTTCTCATCAGGAATGACCGCCAAACTTGCTTTTTCAATAGCAACAATTGTTAATCCAGAGATATTAATAGTTGACGAAATATTATCTGTTGGAGATATTAAATTTCAAGAAAAAAGCAAGAATAAAATGATGGAATTGATAAATGGTGGAACTACTGTATTATATGTTTCACATTCGATAGAAACAATAAAAGAATTATGTGATAGAGCGATTTGGATTGAACATGGAAAAATGATTGAAATAGGTCCTGCGGATATTATTTGTGATGCATATTTTTATGCACAAATGGGAATGACACCAGAAGAAGCAATTCAAAGGAAAAAAGAAGAAAATAATAACAAAAAGCAAAAGCTCAATCACAGAAAGGATGATTAAATGAAAAAATACATTCATTACTGTTGGTTTGGTGGAAAACCATTACCAAAATTGGCTCACCAGTGTATTGAAAGCTGGAAAAAATATTTACCAGATTATGAGATTAAATGCTGGAATGAAGAAAATAGTGATTTAGATGAATGTGCTTTTGTTCGTGAGGCATACGATAATAAGAAATGGGCTTTTGTAGCTGATTATATAAGAACAAAGGCAATTTATGAATATGGAGGAATCTATTTTGACACGGACATGGAAATAACAAAACCGATAGATAATATAATAAAGGAAGATCAGGGATTCCTTGGAGTAGAAGATTCACATATGATTGCTTGTGGTGTATGGTATGAGCCAAAACCAAAAAGTTATCTTTCAAAGAAACTTCTTGATTACTATCGAGAACAGCCGTCTTTTGATATAGATAATTTATACAAAATAAGTATTCCAAGATTAATAAGCTTAATTTTAAATGATTTTGATTCTTCAAATTTAGAAATTCAGCATTTAAAACATAATATTACAATATATCCACGCGATTATTTTTATCCATTATCATACGATCATCAGTATAATGTATTTACAGAAAATACATGCATGATTCATTATTATGATGCCACATGGACTCCTGATTGGGAAAGAAGAGAAAATAAAATATATAGATTATTGGGTAGAAAAAAAGGCGATTTATTTATCAAAGGCGTAAGAACAATAAAAAAAATCATCAAAAAATGCGGGAAAATTATATTGTATCCTGTGATTTCATATAAAAGATACAAAGATAAAATTACACCTGAATATTTAAATAGTATAGAAAAAATTTTAAATAATATAGATGAAATAGGTAAAATAAATCCAAGCTATATTGTATTTGTTAATACTAACTGGTTGGGTGTTACAAATGCCACTAAAGAATTATTTGATAACATTGTTTCTTGTGCTGAACTATTTAGAAAAAGGGACATAAAAAAAATTACTAGAAAAATTAAAAAATATAAAATTAAAGAGGTTGTCTTCAGTGGTTTTTGTAAAGGATGGAAGGAATTAGCAATATGCCTTCATAACAATGGTATAATTGTAAAAACATATTATCATGGAAGTCACAGTCAAGTTCTAGAACCATATGGATGGGAAAGAAATATGGAAATATATAGACTACATAAAGATGGGTATATTGACGAGATGGCAACTTGCAAGGCATCTTTAGTAAATTTCTATAAATCCTATGGATGCAACATAAGATTATTACGTAATAGAGTAGTATTACCAAAATCTATTAAGATATTAAAAAATCATAATAACAAAAATCAAATAAGAATAGGTATTTATGCAGCTAAAACTAGTGACTCTAGAAAAAATGTATTTTGTCAAATGGCAGCGGCCTCTCTATTAGGTGAAAATGTTGTTATAGATATGGTGCCATTAAATAAGATTGCTAAACAATTTGCAACACATCTTGGTGTTGATTTGGTTGGTGTTGAACATACAGTAAGTAGAGAAGAACTATTACAACATATGGCTGACTGTGACATTGTTCTATACGACACTTTTTCTGAGTGTGCACCAATGCTACCATTAGAAAGTTTTGCTGTTGGAACTCCTTGTTTAACAGGAAATAACCATCACTATTTTAATGATACAGAATTAGAAAAATATTTGGTAGTTAATGATGAACAAAACGTAGAAGAAATAGCAAATAAAACCAAATTATGTTTAGCAAATAAAGAAAAAGTTTTAAAACTATATGCTGAATTTGAAAAGGAAAATACTAAATTGAGTAAATCTGGAGTAGAAAATTACATAAAAATAGAGGAGGAACAATATGAAGACTAAAACAATAATATTTATGAATAATTCTAAGTCTGATTATGTTAAACCGATGGAATTTTCTTTTCACGGCTGCCCAATACAATTCCTAGAGACGCCATTGACACCACCGGAAATAGAAAAATTGGTAAAAAAAGTAAATGAAGAATATGATCAAATAATTTTTTTTGATTACTGTTATAACTATTATTTGATGCTACCAATAATATCAAAAAAGGTAAAAGTTAAATGGATTTTAGACACTTCAATAGCAGCATTAGCTAACGTTGACATTTATAATTCGTTTTTTCAAGTAATAGAATACAAGGAAAGAAAATTAGTTGATACAATTGTAACACTTGACTATAGTATGTATTTAACTTTTAAAAACAAATATGATTTTATGTACCTAACACTTGATATAGACATGAAAAAAAATAAAACAACGACATGTGATGAGATTGGTATAATTGGATACGATTATGCTGATAACTGTAGTTATTTTAATGAACTAAGCGCAGTTTGCTTGAGTAAAAATAGAAACGTAAATATTCAAAATGAAATAAACGTTACCAAAAAATTTGGATTTGACTTTGGATTAAAATTTAATATAATCAGTAGTCCATATGAGTTGATTCTCAATAGTAAAATTATATTATATATTAATTTTTTTGATACAAAACCATATTATTTTCTATATTGCATGGATAATGAAATACCATGTATTTTGGGGAATACTAACTTATTAAATAATAATAAAATATTAAAAGATTTATTTGTTGTCAAAAGTGATGATAATATAGATGAAATTTCCGAGAAAATTAAAAAATTAGAATTTGTAGATAGCACTATATTTAAAGAATATTTCAAATGGCGCAAAGAATATTCAAAACAATCAAAAATAGGAATAGAAAACTTTGTAAATAGATAAAATTAAAAAGGATTGATTTCAATAAATGCAATCCTTTTTAACTTCTATAAAAATTATATTTTTAACTACATTTCTTGCAAAAAAAGTATATATAATTTATAATTATATCAAGGTATAGTTATATATAGTAAGGGGAACGGTATATATGAGTAATGTAAGAAATTCAAACCATGAAATCATGAGAATTCTGTCGATGTTTTTTATTGTATTAGGACACGTGCTTCTATTTGGTGGTTTGCTTCAAACAACAAATAAAACAGTAAATATGATATACTACTTTATAGAATTTATTTTAATAGTACACGTAAATTCATACGTATTAGTAACTGGCTACTATCAATCAACTTCAAATTTTAAACAATCAAAACTTTGGAAAATTATAAATGCAAGCTGGTTTTATCGAGTATTAATAATGATATTATTTTCATTACTAGAAATAATTAATATTTCTAAAGGACAAATAATAAAAGATTTACTTCCTATAACTTTAGATAATTACTGGTTCATAAAAGCGTATATACTATTATATTGCTTGAGTCCATTCATTAATAAGCTTATAAACAATATTAAAAGAAGAGAATATCAAAAACTACTCCTAGTTTGTTTTATAATTTTTTCAATAATCCCAAGTGTAACAGCGGGAGAATTTTTTACAAACTCTGGGTATACGCTATATAACTTTATTTACCTCTATTTAGTAGGGGCATATCTAAGAAAATATCCATTAGATAAAAGCTATATCTTCAAAATATTTTCCAAGGAATTATATCGAGTAATACTAGTAATCATTTTCTTCTCATGCGTTTTTATAAATTATGCCATATTTTATTATGGTAAACAACTAAATGGAATTAATAGTGTATTCGATTTCTTTGCTAATTCTATTGATGCCTCAGCTCTTGCCTATAGTAGTCCAATAATTATTATCCAAAGTATTGTGTATTTTTCGTTTTTCACTAGTCTAAATTTCAAATCTAAATTTGTAAATAAATGTTCAAACTTAATGTTAGGGGTATACTTCATTCATGAAAACAATTATATCAGATCAAATTTATATAACTGGTTAGGTATCGTAACAGGGCCAACAAACTCCGTATCATTTATACCATATGTATTTTTAATGACCATTGTAATATTTGTCTTTTGTGCAGTAATAGAATTTTTAAGACAATTGTTATTTAAGTTTATAGCAACGAGAAAAATAGCTGTAAAAATAAGAAAAAAATACTATGAAAGAATACAAAAAATGTATATAACAGGATAAAATAACTTTACATGAATATTCTGTATAATTGTTAAAATATTAACACAAGCTATGACTAATATGATATAATCTTACAAGATAATGGAAGTGGTGTTTTTATTATGAAAAAATCAATAAAAATATTAGTAACAATCATAATTTTCTTAACTGTTTTCATTTCTAGTACAGCCATGATTGGTATAATTGTACAGCCAAAGTGTAAAGTGAAAATCGAAGAAAAGGTAGAAACAAACAAAAATAATACAAAAAAAGAGTTTAAGCAAAATGAAAATATATTATTTTTAGGTGACTCAATAACAGAAATTTACCCAATAGATGAAATATATAAAAATATGCCTGTTATAAAGTCTGGTGTTTCAGGATATAAGACAGAAGATATTCTAGAACGTGCTGAAAAAATGATATATCAATATAATCCAACAAAAATAATTTTACTAATTGGTACTAATGATATAATGAATAGTATTGAAGATGATACAATAATGGAGACTGTTTCAGGTATCAAAAAAATATCAAAAGAAATTAATTCACATAGAAAAAACGCTAAAATATATATTGAGTCAATTTATCCAGTAAATAGAAATATGAAAAAAGAAATGGTAGCAGCTAGGACAAATGAAGCTATAAAGAAACTCAATGAAAAAATTAAAATATATTGTGAAGAAAATAATATAACATATATAAATATGTATGATGAATTAACTGATGAAGAAGGGAATTTCGATGAAAAGTATACATATGATGGTCTTCATCCGAATACGCTAGGCTATGCAAAAATAACAAGAGTTTTAATACCCTATATATACGAAGATTACGATATGAAATAAAAATAAGAGTCCGGTTTATAAAGGACTCTTTTAAAATGGCTATTTCCAAATAAATGTGCTTTTTTCTAATAAAATATACTAATACTAGTGATATTAAAAAAATAAGAACAGATATAATAGGGACGGATAAAATAGTATTAAATCCCCTAACTTGAATTAAATTTAAATCAAATAGAGCATACATTACCAACATATGAATAACATAAATTCCTAATGTACGATCAATTGTATTAGAAACTCTATTATGAAATGTTTCCGTGCCTTACAAAAACTTTATTTTTAAATGGTAAGAACAATAGCAATTAAAAATCAGAGGTCTGATAATTCTCACATTCAAAACTAAGTTAATAAAATAAAAAGCAATCTACATAAATATCGACTCAAAGATACTGAACATAACTTGCATAAAATTAATTTCTAAAGTTTATATTTGTTTCTATAAAGATGGATATAAATATTACAAAGTGAATTCAAAGGTTACAACTATCAATACACCAAATCAATTTACTACTTAGTGTTATATATGCTATAATATCTATATAAATCAAATTGTTTGGAGGATAATATGAAAAAGCTTAATATAACATTTTGCAGTTTTCCTGACTACTCTGGCAATGCAAAAGTATTGTTTGAATATATGATAAAGGAATACGGCGATTTGTTTAATTATAACTGGGTATTTAATGATCAAAAAAATTATAGTAAATTAAATTATGATAAAGCAAATAAAATAACAATAGGAACACAAAAGTATTTTAATGAAATAAAGAAAACTAATGTTTTTTTTACCACACATTGTAATATAACCGGTGAGAAACCAGAAAATGCATTATATATTGAATTATGGCATGGAATAAGCCCTAAAAAAGTTGGCTTTATGATCAATAATATATCCAATGAAGATAAAATATGGTATGAACACTTAAGCTCTTCAATAGATTATGTTATTGTACCATCTGAGTTTTGGCAACCAATATTTACTAGTAGATTTTATTTAAAAATCAATCAGATATTACCAATAGGATATCCTAAATTAGATTTGTTAAAAAATAAAAATGCAAAAGAGAATTTGAGTTTAATACTAGGAGAAAATGTAGAAAAATATAGTAAAATTTTGCTTTATACTCCTACATTTAGAAACGGTTGTGGAAGAAATAATGATTCTACTTTTGGAAATAACATATTAAATTTAAAAAAATACAATGAAAATGAACTTATTGAATACTTAGAGAAAAATAATTATTTATTGTGCATAAAAAGACATCCAAGTGAAAAAGGCAATTATTTAGAATCTTTTACAAATCATTCAAGAATAAAAGTTATAGATTATATGTTAGATGAAAAAAATCTTGATATATATGATGTTCTTGATGCTTCTGATATTTTATTAACGGATTATTCATCACTTGGAATAGAATACTTATTTTTAGATAAGCCTATAATTTATTTAGACACAGATGTTAAAATATATAATAAAAACAGAGGAATATTATTTTCAAACTTTGATTTTTGGTCTTGCAATTCTAATGTACATTGTATATCAGATTTGATCAAACTTATTAATAAATATTTAAAAGAAAACTATGTTAATCCAAATTTTGTTAATCAAAGAAAATTATTTTTTTCAGAACTGAAAAACGGTGGCACTAAGAATATATGTGAATTCTTTTTCACAAATGATGGCATGCTAAAAGATGTTCCAATTATTGAAAATAGTAGTCGCAAAAATAAACTATATGAACGTGATATTGACTGTATGAATCTACAGATAGAGTCATTAAAAATGGACATCAAAGAAAAAGAAAAAGAAATATATAGTATTACTAATTCTAAAGGTTGGAAACTTTTAGAAAAGTTAAGAAAAATATTTAGGAGGTACTAATGAAAACAATTGCTATTATACCAATTGGTGGCGTTGGGAGTAGGATGAATAGTGATATTCCAAAACAATATATAGAAGTTAATGATAAACCAATCTTTATATATACTGTTGAAAAATTTCAAGCAAATCCCAATATTGATAATATAGTTATATCTTGTAAGAAAGAATTTTTTGACGATGTAAAAAATGAATGTGAAAAATATCACATAAATAAATTATATAAAATTGTTTGTAGTGGAGAAACTCAATTGGAGACAATTTTTAATTCAGTAAATGCCATAAAAAAAGACTTTTCCATGAATGATAAAATAGTAATACATGTTGGAAACAGACCAAATATAACTGATAGACTTATTACAGATTGTGTTAACCTATATGATAAATATGGTTCCCTAACTACTACAGTTCCCTGTATTGAAGGAATGGTTAATATAAATAATAATTCAATATTAAGTAGAAAAGATTTAATTAGAATACAAACTCCACAGGTATATTCATTTTCTGATATTGAGAAGTATTGTAATAATTCGGATGAATATTGTAATAAAGGAAGTACTATTTGTGATTTGTTTTTGTTAGAGGGTAGAAAAATAAAATTTGTAAATGGAGAAATGCTAAATTTTAAAATAACATATGAAGAAGATTTAGAATTGTTTAAATTAATTGTTAACTCAAAAAACAGCTGAAAATTTAAAAATAAGTCCAAGAAAAAAAGCCCTAGACCTAGTAAATGAATTTGTAGAGAAGCACAACATTTAAAAACTAAGCCAAAATTAGAGAATCATAAAATTCTCTTTTTTTATTTATAAGGGTGCGCCAGTTCGGTGCTTAATATATAATTTGGTGAAA
>CAVKYO010000059.1:0-16977 GCA_963660495.1 Acidaminococcus fermentans | reverse complement strand
AGATAAACATTTTAAAGACTTAGAAGAAGCAAAAGATGTAGCTGTTAAAATTATGCAGGGATTTTGATATGAAATTGGCTAAATTGTGTTGATTTCTAATTGGTAGTATGTTATAATCTTCTTTGTCAAATGGAGATGATCCGCTGTTTTATATTAGATATGATCATTGATTAATATTTTTAGAGAGGAGAACTTATATGGCAAACATTATTGACAAGATTAATGAAAAACAAATTAATCCAAATGTTCCTGAATTTCGTGTTGGTGATACTGTAAGAGTAGATGTTAAGATTATCGAAGGTAAAAGAGAACGTATCCAAGCTTTTGAAGGTGTTGTCGTTTCACGTAAAGGTGGTTCAGTTTCTGAAACTTTTACTGTACGTAAAATATCTTCTGGTGTTGGAGTAGAAAGAATTTTCCCAGTACATTCACCAAAGATAGCTGGTATTACAGTTGTACGTCATGGTAAAGTTAGACGTGCTAAACTTACATTCTTAAAAGACAGAATTGGTGGATACCGTATTAAAGAAAGAGGACAAAAATAAGGTTACACCTTATTTTTCTTTTTATAGGTGATTTATGCAGAAATTTGTTAAAGAGTATGTACCTTATATAATTATTATTATCTTGGTACTATTGATTAAAAGATATGTTGTAACTCCTATTAGAGTTAATGGACCTTCTATGCTTCCTACTTTAAAAGATAAAGATATTATGATTTTAGACGAAGTTAGTTATAAATTTAATGGTTTGAAAAGATTTGATATTGTTGTTTTAGATTATAAAGGTGAAAAACTAATTAAAAGAGTTATTGGTCTTCCAGGTGAAAAAATTGAGTATAAAGATAATAAATTATATGTAGATGGAAAAGTTGTAGAAGAAAAATTTTCACATGCCGATACAGAAGATTTTAATGAAATTATTGTAGGAAAAAATAGGTATTTTGTTCTTGGTGACAATCGTGTAAATTCTACAGATAGTAGAATCATCGGTACAGTTTCAACTAAAGATATTAGAGGTACTACTAAATTAACTATTTTTCCTTTTAAAAGATTTGGTAATAAGAATTAGGTAACTATTAAAAGTTGCTTTTTTTTGGTATAATTTTGGTGGGATAAGGTGATTTTGATGGAGAGATGTTCTTGGTGTAACTTAAATAATGAACTATATGTTTCTTATCATGATGTTGAATGGTGTCAGGCTAATTATGATGATAGATATTTATTTGAAATGTTAATACTTGAGTCTTTTCAGGCGGGACTTTCTTGGGAATGTGTTCTTAATAAAAGAGAAAGTTTTAGAAAAGCATATGATAATTTTTCTTTAGCTAAAGTTTGTAATTATGATGATGAAAAAATAATAGAATTAATTAACAATAAGGATATAATTCGTAATAAATTAAAGATAATTGCTAGTATTAATAATGCTAAAATATTTAAAAATATTGTTTTAGAGTTTGGTAGTTTCTATAATTATTTAAAAAGTTTTACTAATGATGAGATTTTTTATGAGATAGGTCTTACTAGTTCAAAGTTATCTGATAATATTTCTAATGATTTAAAAAGAAAAGGTATGAAGTTTGTGGGTACAACAATAATTTATTCATACTTACAAGCAATTGGTATTATATATTCACATGAAAAGTGCTGCTTTATGTATAAAGAAAAATAATGTGTTGGACTTTTGCTAAAATACTGTGTATACTTATATTTAGGAGGATATTTATGAATAAAAAGTTTGAGTCTGAAAATATAATTTATATTAATATTACTGAAGATTTAGTTGATGAGTATTTACCTATGGTTAATGATAAAGAAATACAAAAAAATGATTTCTAAAGTTGAGAGGACTTATACAAAAGAAGAGGAAATAGATTGGATTAAGGAGACTTTAGAGTCTGGTGATTATCAATTTTCAATGTTAGAAAAGGACAGTAATAAATTTATTGGCAATGTTTCATTGATGGATGTAGAAAATAATAGTGCAGAAGTTGGTATTTGCATTACGATGTCTATGCAGGATAAACATTATGGAACAGAAGCCTTGAATAGAATAATTGAATATGGTTTTAATGATTTGAATTTAGAAAATCTAACTGCTGGTGTATTTTCTATTAATCCTAGATCTATGCACTTAGTTGAAAAGGTAGGATTTAAGAAAGTTTCTGTTGAGGAAAATTATAAGATTAGTGATGGTGTTGGTGTTTCTTTAATTAATTTTATTTTAGAAAGAAGTGTTTAGATATGAAAAATGTTGTTATTACTGGTTCTGCTAGAGGACTTGGGTATTGTTTAGCAGAAGAATTTGTTAAAAATAATTATAATGTTTTGATTAGTGATGTATTGGAAGAAGAATTAGAAAAAAGCAGGGAACTTTTAAGTAAAATAAATGAAAAAGTTAAGGTTATTTCGGTTAAATGTGATGTTTCAAAAGAAGAAGACTTAGAAAATGTTATGACTAAGGCACTTGACGAATTTAATTCTGTTGATATTTGGATTAATAATGCAGGTGTTAATCAACCAATGGTACCTGTTTGGGAATTAGATAAAAAGACTATTGATAAATTAATTGATATAGATTTGAAGGGTACAATACTTGGTACTAATATAGCAATCAAACAAATGAAAAAACAAGGATATGGACAAATATATGGTGTAGAAGGTCATGGTAGTAATAACGCTAAAATTATGGGTCTTTCTATGTATGGTACTACAAAATGTGCACTTACTTATTTTTTAGAGGCTACTGCTAAGGAAATTGAAGAGGAGAAATTAAATATACAGCTTGGTTTACTTGCTCCAGGTATTATGATTACAAAGTTTACTAATCATGCTTTAGGTAATAATAAGATGGAGCTAAGTGAAAAGACGAAGAAAGTTTATAATATACTTGGTGATTATCCAGAAATAATAGCTAAGTTTTTGGTAGAAAAGATGATTACCAATACTAAAAATATGGTAAGATTTTCTTGGCTTACTAATAGAAAAGCTTTTTTTAGATTTTTGACTGCTGGGTTCAATAAAAGGGACTTCTTTAAAGATGAGGAAAATAAGTGATTTTATATATTAAATAAGTCATTCTTTTAGATATATATAATTTGGATGACTTATTTATTTTTTTTAAATACATTTTTCTTGACAAACACATGTTTGTTTTGTAATATATTAAGTTAAGTTGAGATTGTTTTGTTAGAAGGTGTTTTTGTGAAAGAAATTGAAATTTTAGTTGAGGTATATTCAACGGTGGATGAAGTTATTAAGGCTTTAGATAAGTTCTTTTTTGAAGGTGTTAAAGAAACAGTAGATGTTTATTATTATGATCCTTTACGTAGTACTTTAAAGCCTGATAGTAAAGGTGAAATTGGTGAGTGTTTAAGAGTTAGAACTAAAGACAATAAAAATTATATTACATATAAAGTAGATAAATTTGATAATGGTACTTGGTTATATTCTGATGAATATGAGACTGAAGTTGATAATATTTTAATGGTTACAGAGATATTAAAAAGACTTGGTTTTAAAGAATTGTTAACTATTCATAATAGTAAGAGAACTTATAAGACTGATTGTTATGAAATTGTATTTGAAATTGTTAAAGATTTAGGATATTTTTTAGAGGTTGAATATTGTACTAATGAAGATGTTGATGTTAGTTTGATAAAAAAAGAGATTCAGGAATTTATTGATTCTTTAGGGATTAAGGTTTCTAGTGAATTAAATATGGGTAAGCCTGAAATGATGATTAAGAAATTTAAGATAGAGGTATAGTATGATAGATATTATTATTCCAGTTTATAATACGCCTAAGAAAGATTTAGAAAGGTGTTTTGAGAGTATTCTTAGACAAACTTTTAAGGACTATAAAGTATATATAATTGATGATGGTAGTAATGATGATGTTAAGAATTTTTTAGATGATTTTGTTCAGAATAAATCTAGTTTTAATGTTGAACATATTTTAAATGCTGGTGTTAGTAATGCTAGAAATGTTGGTATTGATTTAGGAAGTTCTAAGTATTTAACATTTTTAGATAGTGATGATACTTTAGAGGATAACTTTTTAGAGGAAGCTCTTGGTTTGATTCAAAAATATGATTTAGATCTTGTTGTTGGTGGATATAATGAAATAAAAAATGGAGAAGTTTATAAGGTAAGAAAGTGTGTTGATGACTTTTACATTTATGATGATAATAATTTGAATTTATTTATGGATAAATTATTGTCTGGTAAGTTGATGGAAAGTAATAAAAATATAGGTAATCTTCCTACTGGTAGAATATATACAAGAATTTATAAAAGAAGTGTACTTGGTGATTTGAGATTTAATAGGAAACTTGGTATGAGTGAAGATACTTTATTTATGATAGATTTGATGGGTAGAGTAAAACATATTGGCATAAGTTCTGGTGTTTGGTACAATTATTATATAAATGATTATTCTATTAGTAGAAGAAAAGTTAGTGATAAAGTGATTAATAATCATATGAAGTTTATTGAAGAAATTTATAAGAGAATGTTGTTGGAAAAAGAAGGGCAAATTAAAAATGCTTATAGTTTTAGAATGTTTAAGTCTTTAATGAATCTTGTGGATTTGATCAAAAATGATGAAACTTGTAGTCATGGTGTTTTAAAAAATATTTTAAATAATCAAATGTTTTTATGTTTGAATGATTTAGATGTGTCTATTTATATAGATGTTACGGATAAAGAAAGAGAAAAATTAGATAATTATAAGGATGGTAAGTATGATGAAATTTGATTCTATTGTTTCTAGTTCAGATGGTTTAAAATTAGATGTTGCTTATATTGTACCCGAGGGTAATGTACTTGGTGTTGTACAAATATCGCATGGAATGGCAGAGCACAAGGAAAGATATTTTGATTTTATGAAGTTTTTAGCAAATAATGGATATATTTGTGTTATTAGTGATCATAGAGGACATGGTAAAAGTATTAAAAATGAAGATGATTTGGGTTATTTTTATACTGATAATATAAATTTTATAGTTGACGATTTACATGAAGTGACTTTGTATATTAAGAAAAAATTTAGAAATAAAAAAATATATTTATTTAGTCATAGTATGGGTACACTTGTTTCTAGATGTTATATAGAAAAGTATGATGCAGATATTGAAAAGCTAGTATTATCTGGTACTCCTACTTATAATCCATTGACACCTGTTGCGATAGGGCTTGCTTATTTAGGAAAAGTGTTTGGATTGAGTAAGAAAAAAAATAAGTTTTTAAATAAATTGACTTTTGGTAATTATAATAAAGGATATAATGAAGAAAATTCTTGGCTATCTAAAAATAGTGACAATATAAGCATATATAATGACGATGAACTATGCGGTTTTATTTTTACAACTAATGGTTTTATTAATTTGTATAAAATGATGAGACAGGCTTTTAAAAAGAAGGATTATCAAGTTAATAATAAAGATTTAGATATACTTTTAATAGCTGGAGCAGATGATCCAGTAATTCAAAATGAGAAGAAGTTTAGAGAACTGGAAGAGTTTTTAAAAGATGTAGGTTATAAAAATATTAAGAGTAAACTTTATAAAGATTTGAGACATGAAATTTTAAATGAAAAAGAAAAAGAAGAAGTTTATAAAGATGTTTTAGATTTTATAAATGCTGATTAGTAAATTTGTATAAGACGATATTATTAGAAGGTGCTTATTTATGGAATTAAAAGTTGGTGTTGTTAAGCTGGAAGAGTATAATCCAAAATGGAAGGATATGTACTTGGAAGAAAAAGAAAATTTAAAAAATATCTTTGGTGATCTAGCTTTAGCTATTGAACATATTGGATCAACATCGGTAGAAGGTTTGTCGGCAAAACCTATTATTGATATTGCGGTTGGTGTTAAAAGTTTAAGTGATTTTGACAAAGTAAAAGAGGAGTTTATGAAAGAACCTTATTCTGTAAAAGAAGATTCTACTGCTGGAGAAATTTTAGTTAGAAAAGGTAATGAAGCTAATCGTACACATTTTATTCGTGTGATGAAAATTGATAGTGACAGATATATTGAGTCTATTCGTTATAGGGATTATTTAAGAAAACATGATTTGGCTTTAAAAGAATATGAAGAGTTAAAAAAAGATTTGTCGGTTAAATATCAGAATGATAGAAAGATGTATACAGCTTCTAAGAATGATTTTATAAAAAAAATAATTGAGTTGGCTCATAAAGAAAAATAGGAGAGATTTATGAAAAATATTAATAAAAAGAAATTTGTTATTGGTGTGTGTACATGTTTAATTATATTGGGAGGAGTTATTTATTTTATGGGCAATAAGAATAAAATAAAAGACATGCCATTAACTGAGGGAGTTTATGTTGTTCCTACAATGAATGATGAAGTAAAGTCTGATAGTGCTTGGTGTGCAACATTTCAACTTGTTTGGAATGATATGAAAGATGAAGTAGTTAAACAGGATATTGTATTTACTCCACAACTTGTTATGGCAGAAAATTTAAATAAAGAAGATTTTACAGAAGATATGATATCTGATGAATATTATTTTAAAATATATGGTTTGAAGACTAAGGCTTTAAAAGAAAAAATAGAAGTTGGTATAAAAGAAAAGTTTAATCAAAAAAGTGATATTTTAAATGATTTTGATTGGCCTGATAATTCTAATGATGATAGATATTTCTTTTATACAATGTTATATAGAGAGTTTGAATATAAAAACAAGTTTTCTAAATTGGATAAAGACAATTTTGGTAAATATAAAAATATTAAATACTTTGGCATTGACAATGATTCTAATGATAGTGTTAGAAAACAAATTGAAGTTTTATTTTATAATTCAAATGATGACTTTGCAATTAAATTAAAGACTAAGAGTGATGATGAAGTTATACTTTATAAGAATCCTAAAGGTACTACATTTAATGAAATATATGAAAATATGATGAAGGAAAAGAAAAATTATAAGTCTAGTTCTAATTTTTCAGAAAACGATAAATTTAAAGTTCCATATATTAATTTTAATGTAAAAAAAGAATATGATGAATTTGCTGATAATACATTTTTAACTGCTGATGGAAAAGAATCTTATATTGATAGAGCTATACAAACTATTAATTTTTCTTTAAATGAAAAAGGAGGAAAAATTAAGAGTGAAGCAGCTGTTGATTTTAATACTATTTCGATTGTTGAAGAAGAGTCAAGAGAATTTTATTTAGATGATACTTTTGTAATATTTTTAAAAGAAAAATCCAAAGATAAACCTTATTTTGCAGCAAGAATAGATGATATTAGAAAATATCAAAATTAGAATATTAAAATAAAATGAGTATATAATAATAAAGAATATTAATATTTTTAAGGTAGTATTATAGTGCTACCGTTTAATATGATTTTGTGATATTATAATTATAGGAGGGATTTTATATGGATAATATATTAAATAAAAAAGAATCTGGATGGAAAAAATTAAGTAATGATGAAATGAATAAAATATTAGATTTTTCTGATGGTTATATTAAGTTTTTAAATTGTTCTAAAACAGAAAGAGAAGCTAATAAAAATATTATTTTGGAACTTCAAGAGAAAGGATTTAAGGATATAAATAGTGTTGGTAGTTTAAAATCTTTAGATAAAGTTTATTTTAATAATCGCGGTAAAAGTGTTTTTGCAGCAGTAATTGGTAATAAAAAAGTAGAAGATGGATTAAATATAGTTGGTGCACATATTGATTCTCCTAGGCTTGATTTAAAGCCTAATCCTGTATATGAAGATTCAAAACTAGCTTTACTAAAAACTCATTATTATGGTGGTATTAAGAAATATCAATGGACTACTATTCCTCTTGCTATACATGGTGTTATTGTTAAGACAACAGGAGAAAAAGTTTATGTAAATATTGGTGAAGATGATAGTGAACCAGTATTTACTATTACTGATTTGTTGCCACATTTAGCTCAAAAACAATATGAGAAAAAGCTTAGTGAGGCAGTAGAAGGGGAAAGTTTAAATTTATTAATTGGCAGTATTCCAAATGATGAAGAAGAAGAACCGATTAAGAAAAATATTTTAAAATTGTTAAATGAAAAATATGGTATTAATGAAATTGATTTTTATAGTTCTGAAATAGAAATTGTACCAGCTTTTAAAGCTAGAAGTTTAGGATTTGATAATAGTATGGTTGCTTCATATGGACAAGATGATAGAGTATGCGCATATGGTACTTTAAAAGCTATTGTTGACTGTAATACTACTGAATATACAAATGTGGCAATATTTGCTGATAAAGAAGAAATTGGTAGTGTTGGTAATACTGGAATGTATTCTGAAGTATTTGATAATTTTGTTAATATGTTACTTGAAAAAACTGGTTCTTTATGTTCTTCTAGTTTAAATAAAACATATTGTAATTCTAGAATGTTATCTGCTGATGTTGGAGCTGGAGTTGATCCTAATTATCAAGATGTATCTGAGACTAATAATTCATCATATATCGGTTATGGTGTTGAATTAAATAAATATACTGGTTCTAGAGGCAAGTCTGGAGCAAGTGACGCTAATGCTGAATTTGTTGCTTATGTTAGAAATGTATTTGAAAAAAATAATGTTAAGTATCAAGTTTCTGAACTTGGTAAAGTAGATATTGGTGGTGGAGGCACTATTGCTTATATTTTAGCTAATAAAGGAATTGATGTAATTGACTGTGGAGTTCCTGTTATATCAATGCATTCGCCATATGAAGTTACAAGTAAGTATGATGTTTACTCAGCTTATTCTGGATATAAGGCATTCTTTGAATCAAACGATAAAGTTAAATATTAGAAATTAAACTAGTTTTTACTAGTTTTTTTGAATGGTTGTTTAATTATAACCGTTTTTTTTCTTTTTCATATAATAAATTAGGTGATTTTTATATGAATTGGGATGATAAATATAATCGTATTATAGAAAATGCAAAGATTAAAAAGAAATTACATGAACTTGGGATTTTTAGTATTCCTGGTCCTACTGGGCCAGCTGGAGCTGGTGTTAAAATACTTGGAACTTATGATACTATGGATGATTTGATTAGGTGTCATCCTGAAGGCAAACTTGGGGAGTGTTATATAGTTCAACAAAAGAGTTTGGCTATTTGGGATAGCGCAGAAAAGAAATGGAAAGAAGCGGCTATAATAGAAGGTCCTCCAGGTGAGGCTGCAACTATTGAAGTTGGTCGTACAAGAACTGGTGATGTAGGTGAGGAAGCTTTAGTTATTGATAATAGTGCTGGTAATCATCATGTGTTTGATTTTGTAATACCTAAAGGTGATATAGGACCAAAGGGCGATATAGGTCCTCAAGGTATTCCTGGTCCAAAGGGTGATATAGGTCCAAGAGGTTTACCTGGTGAAATTGGTATAAGTGAAGTTATTACAGTTGATGGTACAGAGACTCTTGAAGCCGGAGAAGATGCAGAAGTACAAGATGATAAATTAGGAACTGTTCATCATTTGACTTTTTATATTCCAAAAGGACCAAAGGGTGATATAGGTCCTCCTGGTCCAAAAGGTGATATTGGTCCAACGGGTACTTTAGGACCAACATCATATAATGTAATTTGTTTTGCAAGTTTTAAAGATTCTAATAGTGCTGGCACTTCAACGATTACTACTACTAGAATTATTCCGGGAGTTTCGGATATTATTTCTATTTCTGGTAATCAAATTAAAGTTATGAAAACAAGTGTATTAGAAATTACTTTGTGTGGCAGAATTTCTGGTGTTACTAATGATACTGCTGGTAAATTTTATTTATATAATACTACTACTGGTGAAAAGATAAGTGATATGGAATTTGTTCTTGATAAAGGTAATACTAGTGACATGGATTTTTCAGAAGTTAATTTTGCTGATGTTTATGCAGGTGGTAATCTTGAGGTTAGAACAGAGATTATTGGTAATGATACTGGTAATATTTCTTTTTCGATGATTAATGTTATTCTTAAAAGCTATGTAATGTAATTTGTTATATATTAACTTCTTTTGTTATTTGTAATTTATGTGTGTATAAAGAACTTATAGTTTAAAAAAATTAATATTAAAAGTGAACGCTAATTGTTCACTTTTTCTATCTATATGTTATATAATTATTTTCTGTTAGTATTTTAGTATTACTTTGCTTTGCTGCTATTACTGAGTCACCTTCAATAGAAATGTCGGTTATATTAGAAGCTAGTAGTTCTTCTTTGTTGTTTTCTGTACTTATATTTCTATAATATAGGTTTTGCTCTTTTAAGTAGAATACATGATTACTTGCTCCTGAAAATCCTGTTGCACTTACTAGTTTAGTAGCATTTATTGTAATTGTCTTGCCATCTTGAGTAGTTAATTTATATTCTTTATATCCATTTTGTGTTTTGTATGTAATGTATGAATTTTCTTTTACTACGTTTCCATTTGTTTCAAGTTCAGCTATTACCATGTCACCTTCAAGATAAATATCTTTTACATTATAAGCTAATATCTCTTCTTCATTTTTACTACTGCTTATATCACGAAAGTATAGAGTAGTTCCTTTTAAATAATATTTGTAGTTACTTGCTCCTGCAAAGCCTGTTGCTGTTACAATTTTATCAGCATTTATTGTTATTTCTTCTCCGGTTTGATTAGTACTATTTTCTGTTTTACTTTTGTTGTTTTTATATGTAATATGTTCGTTTTCTTTTACAACTTTTCCATTATCATTAAGTTCAGCTACTATGCTCTCACCATCGATATAAATATCATTTACTTCGTAGGCTAATACTTCTTCTTCATTTTTACTACTACTTATATCACGAAAGTATAGAGTAGTTCCCTTCAAATAATATTTATAGTTACTTGCTCCAGAAAAGCCTGTTGCACTTACTAATTTGTTGGCTTTGATTGTTATAGTATCTCCTTCTTGACTTTTGAATGTGTAATTTGATTGTTTTTCATTTTTTTCTACCTCAATTGTTTTATTGTCATTTGCTTTTGTTATTAGTATATATGCTGTTACTCCTGTGGCAATTAATATTACCATGATAATAATAGTTATTGTATTTTTTTTCTTCTTCATATTTCCTCCTATTTTTCTCATTATAGCACTTATTTGTGTGAATTTTGTTATTTTTTTGAAATTACTGTATAGTTAGTGTAAAAAGGTTAAAGTTAGAAAAATGATGACTTTTTTATACGCTTGTTAGATTTTAAAATTATTATTAATTAAAAGGTCAAGGGCAACTTTTTATGAATGAAACTATATATGTTTATATGGTATTTTATGTTATACTAAGTGTAATGAATGTTTAAATTAGAAATTTTTTTAGAGTAATTTTGATTATATTATTAGAGCTTTATGTATGGTGAGTTGGTGAATATTATTTCTTGATTTTATCTTGTTAAAAAGTTTTAGATTATTATAGATATAATATGACTAGAGGCTTTATTTTAAATGATGAGACTTTATAATGAAAATAAATATTTGGAAGAAAGTGATGGTAGTAAAGATGAATAAGAAAATAAAAAAATATTGACAATAGTATCAATCATTATAATTATTCTTGGAATAATATTTGCACTTGGTGTATCTAGTGAATTAATAAATTCAAATAATGATGTATATGTTGATGTTGATGGAACAGACTTTTCTGGTGTAAGTGAGTTAATATCATTTATGGGTGCAAAATTATTAGGATTTGTAATTATAATTTATAGTTTATTGTTAGATCGGCAATTTGGGCAATATAATTGATTACTATTTTGATAATGAAGATTGTGAAATGGTTGAAGAAGAAAAAAAGCGAAAATAATTATTTATGATAAAATATTCTCAAAGTCTTTATTTGCACGTTTTTTTTATTGCTAGATCAACTGATTACAGTCTTAACTTAGAAGAAGCTTATACATTCTTTAAAATAGTTTAAAATAAATTACATATGTGTAATAACTGGTAATACTGCAGCTAAAATAATATATAATAGAGTTAATTTTGAAAAAAATATTGGACTCACAGCTTGAAAAAATTCTCCTGGTGGACCAATTTATAAATATGATGTGGATATTGCAAAAAACTATCTAAATGAAAAAAATTAAAAGTTGAATAGAATTGTAACAATGTATTTAGACTATGCAGAATTACAAGCAGAAAATCATAATGCAACGACTATGAAAGATTGGGGAGAAAAATTGAATGCATTTTTGCAATTTAATGGTAAAGAAATATTACACAATGTGGGGAAAATATCGGTTAGTGTTACAAAAGAATAAGCTTATAAAGAGTATGATAAATTTAAAGGTGAACAAGATAAATTATATAAATCAGACTTTGATTTGTTGATAGAAGAAACAGATAAATTTTAACAAAAAGGAAGTGAAAATAATGAATAATGAAAATAAAACAAATATTAACTGGTAAAGAACGACTTATATAAACTCTCTTTAAAACTCTTATTTTATAAGAATTTTAATTGAAATCCTATTTACAATTTTTAATAAAAAATTAATAAAAATTATAAGAAAAGTCGGGTAAGTGAGACTTAAAGAAACTTTTATATAATAATGATGTTGGAGGTAACAATGAAGAAAATTGAAAATGAATATACAAGTAATATTTTTGAAAACATAAAACATATAGATGATTATGGAAATGAATATTGGTATGCTAGGGAACTTTCAAAAGTTTTAGAATATAAAGACTGGAGAAATTTCTTAAAGGTTTTAAATAAGGCAAAAGAGGCTTGTAAAAATTCTGGATTTAATATAGATGAACAACTTGTTGAGGTCAACAAGTTGTCAAAAAGAAACAATAATGCTACTGCTAATATACAAGATTATAGACTTTCAAGATACATGTGTTATTTAATAGTACAAAATGCAGATCCGAGTAAAGAAGTTGTTGCCTTAGGACAAACATATTTTGCTCTTCAAACAAGAAAGCAAGAAATAACAGAACAAGAATATGATTCTTTATCAGATGATGAAAAAAGATTTTATCAAAGGAAATTAACAAAACAAGGTAATTATACTTTGCAAAGGGTTGCTTCTGCAGCAGGTGTCAAAAATATGGCTGAATTTCATAATGCAGGATATAAAGGATTATATAATGGTGAAACTGCTGATGATATTTTTAAAAGAAAAAAATTAAGATACCGTGAAGATGTTTTGGACAATATGAATGAAGATGAATTGGTTGCAAATTTATTTAGAATAAATCAAACTAAACAAATACTTATAAAGGATAATGTACAAGGTGAAAAGGAAGCAAAAGATGTACATTATGAAGTCGGTAAAAAAGTAAGAAAAGCAATTGCAGATATTGGTGGAATGATGCCAGAAGAAATGCCAACACCTAAAAAGAGTTTAAAAGAACTAGAAAGAGAAAAGAAAAAATTAGAAACAAAAGAACAAAAGAAACTTGAAGAAACAACTAAACAGTAGGTAGTAAGGAAGATAGGATTATGATAGTTGAATATAGTGAAGAATATAGCGAACAAGTGAAAGACTTATTAGTAGAGTTACAGAAATATATATCAAGTATTGATATAGAAGGGTATAATATAGTTGGCAATCAATATAGAGAAAAATATTTTAAAGAAATGTTAAAAAATATTAATGAAAAAATGGCAAAGTTTTTTATATAAAGAAAATGAAAAGATAATAGGTTTAGTTGCTGGAATTATTAATAATGATAAAATTACAACCTTTGACTTTAATGCACCAAAAAGAGGCAGAATAACTGAATTAGTAGTTGACAAAAATTATAGAGGTAAAGGTATAGCTAAAGTTTTGCTACAAAAAATGAGTAATTATTTAAAGTCTCAAGGGAGTGAAAAAATAATGATTGCTGTGTTTTGTTATAATGAGAAAGCAATCAAATTTTACCAAAATAATGGCTTCCATGTTAGAATGTTAGATATGATAGAAAATGAACAAATAATAAAAGAAGGTGAAGATTAAAATGGATATGTATCAAAAAAGAAAAATAAGAAAAGAAAAAAGAGAAAATTCGAATCAGAACGAAAAGTTTCATAAAGTCGTTCTTAACTGGGAAATACCGACTTATGAAAAACTTCCTAGAAAGCCTTATAAATAAAGGCTTTCAATCAGCTTTCTTTTTACATTTTATAGGTAAAAAACAATATAAATTTTAATAAAATTAGGGTAATTACGACTTATGAAAAACTTTTATATAACAACAAGGAAGGAGAGAATATGGCAAAAGATTTAATAATTAGAAGTAGTGCTGAGGAATTTATAACATTTAAAGTACAAGAAAAAGATAAAGGAATACAAGTAAGATACGAAAATGAAACATTATGGATGACTCAAAAAGCTATGGCAGAGTTATTTAACGTAGAACAACCAGCAATAGCAAAGCATTTAATTAATATTTACAATGAAAAAGAGTTAGATAAAGATTCAACTTATTCCAAAATGGAATTAGTTCAGAAAGAAGGAAATAGACGAGTAAAAAGACAAGTTGAATTTTATAATTTAGATGCAATTATTTCAGTGGGATATAGAGTGAATTCTTTAAGAGCGACTCAATTTAGAAGATGGGCTACCAATATATTGAAAACTTTCACTATCCAAGGTTATGTTTTGGATAAAGAAAGAATGAAAAACGGTTCGTTTATAGATAAAGATTATTTTGAAAAGTTATTAGAAGAAATAAGAGAAATAAGATTGTCTGAAAGAAGATTTTATCAAAAAATAACAGATATTTATGCAACTAGTATTGATTATGATTCTAAATCTCCAATATCAATCGAATTTTTTAAAAAAGTTCAAAACAAAATGCACTTCGCAGTATCTCGACAAACAGCAGCAGAAATTATTTATAGTAGAGTAGATTCTGAAAAAGAAAATATGGGGCTTACTTCTTGGAAAAAATCTCCTAATGGTAAAATTATGGAATCAGATGTTGTAATTGCTAAGAATTATTTATCAAAAGATGAACTTGAAGATTTAGAGGGTATTGTAAGTGCATTTTTAGAAATTGCTGAAAATAGAGCAAGAAGGCATATTCCAATGACAATGGAAGATTGGTCAACTAGAATAGATAAATTTTTATTATCTGATGATAGAGATATATTAAATGATGCAGGTAAAATATCACATGAAATAGCCTGTGATAAAGCGTTAACTGAATTTGAAAAATATAGAATAAAACAGGATAAATTATATAAATCAGACTTTGATTTGCTATTAGAGGAAACTGAAGGATAGTAGAGGTATTAAGAGTATGGGAATTATATCAAGTGCAACTGGTTCCTCATGTTGGAGAGGATTAGATTACTATAAATGCAAGAAAATAAGGAACATTAAAAAAATTAGTGATATGGAATATACTAGTGTAGCCAGTGGAACTAAAGAATATAATGTATATTTAAATTTAGAAAAGCCAAGAAAATCAACTTGTAATTGTCCTTTAGCAAATGGGAAAAGAATAATATGTAAACATATTGTTGCTACATATTTTAGTGTTGTTCCAGGAAGTGCTCAAGGCTTTGAGGAAGAACAAAATAGATTGCAAGAAGAATTTGAAGAATATCAAGAAAATGAATATAAAAATGCAATTAAGTTTATAAATAAAATGTCAAAAAAAAGAATTGGTTGAAGAACTAATACATATTTTTGATTATGCACCAGAATGGATTTATGATGATTTTATAAAAAGAAATGATATTGAAGGATAATTATTAAATAAAATGGGTGATATAATGCAAAAGTATAAGGTTGGTGCATATCTTCGTTTATCAAAAGAAGAATTTAGTAACGAAAAAGAATCTAATAGTATAATAGTATAACTAATCAAAAATTAATTGTAGATAATTATTTAAAAGAACATAAAGAATATTTATTAGTAGATTATTATATAGATGATGAATATTCTGGTACTAATTTTGATAGACCAGAATTTCAAAGAATGTTAGAAGATATAAAAAATAAGAAAATAGATGTAATAATTATAAAAGATTTATCAAGACTTGGTAGAAATTATATTGAAACTGGTAATTATATAGAGGTAATATTTCCTGCTATGGGAGTATCTGTAGTTTCAGTAGATGAAAATTGTGAAATTGATTCATCAGATTATTATAGTGATGATTATTTAGCATTGAAGAATTTATTTAATGATATGTACGCAAAAGATATATCAAAAAAAGTAAGAAGTTCTTTAATAGTAAAAAAATATAATGGAGAGTTTGTTGGTAAATTGGTACCTTATGGATACATAAAAGCTCCAAAAGATAAACATAAATTTTTAATTGATAAAAACGTATCACATATAATTAAAAAAATATTTGATATGATACTTGATGGAAAAAGTAGAAGAGAAGTCGCTGACTTTTTAAATGATAATGATATATTAACTCCTAGCGAATATTTAAAAATTAATACAGATAAAGATATAACTATAATGAAAAAATGGAATCCTGAAATGGTAAATTCAATATTAAGAAATGAAAATTATACAGGAACACTATTTCAAGGTAAGAAAAGAAAACTAAATTATAGGATTGATAAGAAAATAAAGTTGGACAAAGAAAATTGGATTGTTACTGAAAATCATCATGAAGCAATTATAAGTAAAGAAAATTTTGATAAAGTCCAAGATATCCTAGATAGAAAATCTAAAGTAAATAAAGATGAAAGTATTGATATATTATCTGGAATTTTAAAGTGTAAACGTTGTGGTAGTAATATGATAAAACGAACTTCAAAAGGAAAAGTTTATTACTATTGCTCTAACTACTATAGAAATAAAACTTGTGAAAATAATAAATCTATTAGTGAAAATAGGTTAATTGAAATTATAAATGAAAAATTAAATTTAACTAATATTACTAGATTAGAATTAGAAAATAAAGTAAAATGTATTTATATTGATAAATATAAAAATGTTAAAATTGATTTTAAATAAAAAAATTAATAGAAAGACTCTTATAATAAAAACTGGATAAGTCAAGTTATGCAAAATTTGATAAA
>CAVKYO010000058.1:0-22186 GCA_963660495.1 Acidaminococcus fermentans | reverse complement strand
ACCTAATACAGGAGTTTCAACTACTAATTCAAGTCTTTTAATACTTAGTTTACTTGTTGTTAACGCACTTGGTGCTTCAGTAGTATTAAGAAAAAATAACTAAAATAAATTTAATAGTAAACAAAAGAATTCCATGCGGAGTTCTCTTTGTCTTTAAAGAATAGAGGGTTTGTATGAAAAAGAAAATATTTGGAATTGTATTTTGCTTATTTGTCTTTATATTAACTGGGTTAATATTCTTTAATAGTGATTCTTTTAAAGAAAAGAAAGAAGAATATAATAAAAAACAAGTTACTATAAAGTATGAAAAAATAGCTAATGAAGTAGAAGAGACTAATACTATTTTGGAATATCAAAAACAATTTAATAATGAAGATATTTTAGGTGAATTATCTATTCCTAATACTAATTTAAAAGTACCGGTTGCTCAAAGCTATAATAACGAATATTATTTAAATCATTTACTTGATAAAAGTTACAATACACTTGGTAGTATATTTTTAGATTATAGGAATAAAGTTACTGATAAAAAAATAATTATCTATGGTCATAATTCACAAAATGTTGTGACAGAGTTTCAATTATTAGAAAAATATATAAGTAAAGATTATTATGATAGTCATAGTGATATTTATTTAAAGACTGTTGATGATGAGTATCATTATAAAATATTTTCTGTTTATATAGCGGTTACTGATTATAGACATGTTAATTTAAAATTAGCAGGTGACGAATATACTGAACATTTATCTTGGTTAAAGAGTCAGTCTATGTATGATACTTCTGTTGAGGTAAATGATGAAGATATTTTAGTTTTACAAACGTGTTATTATGATCCAGTTGGTTCATATTTGATAGTAGCAGCTAAAAAAGTATAAATAAAAAAGGTTCCAATATAGAAACCTTTTTTCTTACTTCTTTTCCTTATCTAACAATAGCCAGTACTGTTTATATAGTTTTTGAACACCATTTTCTAAGAAGTAATAATAAAAAATGTATGGTATAAAAAGTATAAAAGTAGAGGCAAATAATAAGTATAGATAAATATTATTAGTTAGTAAGCCAAATAGTAGAAATAGGATAGTCATACTTCCTACAAATACTGTTACTATTAAGTGTACTAATCTTTCGTGTTGAAAAAACTTTATTTGAGTTAGATGATTATTAATAGTTTGATTTAAATTTGTACTTTTTTCATTAGAAATTATATTATCTATATCAGTTAAATATTCTTTTAAATTATCTTTCATATTTACTCCTTAAATTTTATTTGTAAGAGATTCATTCTCAAAATCTTCTTCCATTAATAATTCGTGAATTTCTTCTTCTTTTGTATCTAGATATACTTCTTCAATACGATTAACACTACATTTTTCTGCTTTAATTATAGAAGCAACTTTATCTACTGTGTCTTCTAAGTCATCATTTATGACTACATAGTTGTATTTAGTTACTTCATTTATTTCTTTATATGTTTTATGGAAACGTTCAATTAATTTATCATTACTGTCAGTATTACGTTTTTTTAATCTTTTTACTAGTGTTTTTATTGATGGAGGCATAATAAAGATAAATATTGATTCTGGTAATAATTTTTTAATGTTACTAGCACCTTCAATTTCAATTTCTAATATTACATCTATTCCTTGGTCTAATTTTTCTTTTATAGGTCCTTTTGGAGTACCATAGTAATTACCAACGTATTCAGTATATTCTAAGAAATAGCCTTCTTTTATTTTTTCTTCAAATTCCTCTTTAGTTACAAAGTTGTATGTTACACCGGGAATGTCATTATCTCTTTTTGGTCTTGAGGTAGTAGAAACTGAAAGCCAAAGATTTTTTTCTCTTTTCAATAATTCAGCAATTACTGTTCCTTTTCCACCGCCTGATGGTGATGATATAACAATTACTTGTCCTGTTTTTTTACTCTTAATCATTTTCTTCTCCTTTTATTATTTTTTGATATTCTTGATTTACTAATTTTTCTTGGTTACCATCTGTTAAAGAATATATTTTAGTTGTTTCAATTTCAAATTCTAACATTGGATCTTTTTCTTTACTTATTTTACTTATTAGAGGAATATCTAGCTCTTTTTTGATATTATTTAGATAAGAACTTCCTTTTTTATTTAGACCTAGAATTCTAATGTAAGATATTCTTTCGAATTGCTTCTTTTTTTCTTTAGTAAAATTACATAATATATGTAGTAACATTCTTGATAATTTGTTGTAAGTGTATCTTTTACTTTTTATACTATTAATTAATTCATCGTATGAGGTTATTTTTATGATGTTTTTCTTTAATAATTTGTCTATTCCTTCATCTACCATGTTATAAATAGAAAGGTCATTTTCAGTAATTATTTTATATTTTAGATATGGGAAATAATCATCTATATAATGAAGATTATCTAAATATTTTATAGAGTAGTTTGGTACTTGGCTTGAGATATCTTCATTTTCTTTTAAAGCTTTTCTGATAGCTGTTGCGGCTGAGATAGTACCATTTATATCTTCATCATGGTAGTTAGTAGTCCTTTTTATTGTTTCTGGAATTATATTATAGTTATTTTTTAAAATTGTTTTTAGATAGCTAACGCCTAGTAAGTCGTTTGGTGTTTTTATACTTTCATTTGTTAGATCTTTAATGGCTTTTGAGATAGCAGTTGGATAATTTTCTCCGAACTTAGAATATATTTTTACTAATTTGTCAAAGTCAGGATTATCTATCTGGGTTTTAGCAATCAATTTTAAACTATCAATATTATCTGATTCACTACCAAAGACTAATTTTTTTACCTTTAATTTTTCTAATAAAGTTATAGCACCATAGCTAAAGTAGTCAGCACTTTGAGTTGCGAAAGGAAAGGGTAGTTCAATTACTAAGTCACAGCCTGCTTTTAGAGCTATTTTGGTACGTTTCCATTTATCAATTATAGAAACATCACCTCGTTCTGTAAAGTTTCCTGTCATGACTAATACTATTACATGATCTTTATATTTTTCTTTAATTTTATTTATATGATATAAGTGACCATTGTGAAATGGATTATACTCCGCTATAATACCAATACTTTCCATTATTATACCTCATTTCTTGTTTATTAGTTTAACATAAATAATAGTAAAATACAATTTAGAGTAGAGTTCTTTTATTTACATATTTTGTAGTATGTTGTATAATTTATTTGAATAAAATTAAATGATAAGTTAAATTTAAAGAAATCTTTTTTAAATAATTGATTGGGTGATTGTATGAAAGTTATTGTAGTGGCTGGAGGAACAGGTGGTCATATATATCCGGCTATTTCTATTATAAATAAAATTAAAGAGAGGGAGCCTGGTAGTGATATTTTATATATTGGAACGACAGATAGAATGGAAAAAGATATAGTTCCTAAACTTGGTATTAAGTATGTTGGTATTGAAATGTCGGGTTTAAATAGAAGTAATTTATTAAGTAATTTTAAAGTTTTAGGTATGTATAGAAAGGCTGTTAGTAAAGCTAAAAATGTTATTAAAGAATTTGATCCAGATATTGTCATTGGTGTAGGTGGATATATTACAGCACCTGTTTTATATGCAGCTCATAAGTTAAAATATAAGACTGTTATTCATGAACAAAATTCTATACCAGGTCTTTCTAATAAATTTTTATCTAAATTTGTAGATAAAGTATTTGTCTCTTTACCTGGCAGTGTAAAGTATTTTCCTAAAGATAAAGTTGTATACACTGGTAATCCTAGGAGTGAGGAAATTATTTCTACTAAGGAAATTAGTAAAGAAGAGCTTGGATTTGAAAAAAATAAGAAGTTAGTTGTTGTTGTGATGGGATCTTTAGGTTCTACTACGATTACTAATAGATTAAGAGAGATTATTCCTGGGTTTAATAATAAAAATTATCAAGTATTAGTTATTACTGGTAAAAATTATTATGATAAATATAAAGATATTGAGTTGAGTTCTAATGTAAAAGTTGTTGCTTTTATGGATAATTTAATTGGTGTTATGAAAGATACAGATTTAATTGTATCTAGGGCTGGGGCATCTACTATTGCGGAAGTTAGCGCTATTGGACTTCCAGCTATATTTGTTCCTTCACCATATGTTGCGAATAATCATCAATATATGAACGCTAAAGAGTTAGAAGAAGGAAATGCTTGTAAGATTCTTTTGGAAGAAGACTTTTCTAAAGAAAATTTAATTAAAATGATAGATGAAATATTAAATAATGATGAATTATATGATAAAATGCATAAAGAGAGTAAAAAGTTTTGTGTTGATGATTCAGCAACTAGGATTTATGAAGAGATTAGAAAGTTATTATAGGTGAGCATTGTGAATATAATTAATGAAATAGAAAAATTAGATATAGGACGAGTAGAAGAAAATGTTAGTTTAAGTAAATATACGACTTATAAAGTTGGTGGTATTGCTTTGGCTTTAGTTTATCCTAAAAGTGTTAATAAGCTTATTAGTTTAGTAAAACTTCTTATTAGTTCTAAAATAAAATATAAAGTAATAGGTAATGGTTCTAATCTTCTTTTTTCTGATAAGAAATTTGATGGAGTAATTATTAGACTTACAGAACTTACAGATTTGGAGTTTTTGAGTTATAATAAGATTAGAGTTGGTGCTGGGTATTCTTTACCTAAACTTTCACTTCTTGTTGCGAAAAAAGGACTTGCTGGATTAGAGTTTGCTTCTGGTATTCCTGGCACTGTAGGTGGGGCTATTTTTATGAATGCTGGGGCTTATAAAAGTGATATGGGTTACATTGTTCAAAGTGTTAGAGTATTAACGCCAGAATGTAAGATTATTACTTTTGAGAATAGAGAAATGGATTTTCATTATCGTAGTTCTTTTTTACAGAAACATCCTGAATATATTTGCTTAGACGCTGTTATTAAGTTAAATAAAGGTGATAAGGAATTACTAGATGAAGTTATTAAAGAAAGAAGAGCAAGAAGAATTGAGTCTCAACCTTTAGAATATCCTTCTGCTGGATCAGTTTTTCGTAATCCAGAAGGTAATTTTGCAGGTAAACTTATTGAAGATTTAGGATTAAAAGGATATCGTATGGCTGGTGCCATGGTTAGTGAAAAACACGCTAATTTTATTATTAATTATGATAACGCTACTAGTGCTGATATAAAAAATTTAATAGAATATGTTCATGATAGGGTAATGGATGAGTATAATATTGATTTAAAAATAGAACAAGAATTTGTAAATTGGGAGTAATTGATGGCTAAAAAGATAGTTAAGAAAAAGAAACTTAAAGTTGGACCTTTTTTAATAGTGCTTTTAATATTAATTGGACTATTCTTTGGCGTGTATCAAGTTTTAAATGCTAATATTAAGAATATAGTTATTAAGAATGGTTCTTATTTAAATGATGACTATGTTATAGATTTAGCAGGTATTAAAGATTATCCTAGTTTTTATTTGACTAGTTCTAAAAAAATAGAAAAGAATTTGAAAAAGAGTCCTTATATTATTTCTGCTGAAGTAAAGAAAAAGTTCTATCATCTTTTGGAGATAGATTTAAAAGTAGATAATCCTTTATTTATTAATAACTCTTCTAATGAAGTTGTTTTTGAAGATGAAGGTACGGTTTTGGTTGATGAGGAAATTGATTTATTTAGAGTTCCTAGGTTAATGAATTATGTACCTGATGATAAATATAAGACTTTTATTTCTAAAATGGCTACAATTGATAAAGGTATTTTAGGTAAAATTTCTGATATTGAATATACACCGAATGATTATGATAAGGACAGATTTCTTTTATATATGGATGATGGTAATATGGTTTATCTTACTTTAACTAAGTTTAAACAGATTAATTATTATAATGACGTTTTAGAACAGTTAGAGGGTAGAAAAGGAATTTTATATTTAGATTCGGGTAATCATTTTCAAATTAAGGAGTAAGTTATGAAGAAGATAGATAAAAAAGAATTAATTAAATATTTTTTGATTTTTGTTTATTCATTTATTTGTCTACTTTTTATTTATACGCTTTCTAGAGGAGATTTATATGTTAACTATGGTTTTAGTTATGCACTTAGTAGAGGAGAAGTACCATATGTTGATTTTAATTTAGTCATTTTGCCTTTTGCTCCTTTTTTATATTCTTTATTCTTAGTATTTTCAAAGTCTATTATTTGTTACTATTTAGGGCAGGCTTTGTTGTTGACAATTTTTTCTTATTTTGTTTTTAAATTACTTGGAAAGAAAGCTTGGCTTTATTTTATTATTTTATTGATGCCTTTTCCAATTGCCATGGTTTCAAGTTTGTTTCCAGGATATAATTTTTTATTGTTGCTTTTAACAACAATTATTATTTATTTGGAGAAAGAAAAAAGTTCCGATTATGTGCTTGGCTTTTTATTAGGTCTTCTTTTTATTACAAAACAAACAGTAGGTGGATTATTGTGTCTTGCTTCGTTATATTATTTATTTTCTGATTATAAAAAAGTATTGAAGAGAATTGGCACCTTTTTTATACCTGTCATTTGTTGTTTAATATACTTAATTTTAACTAATAGTTTGAGTAATTGTATTGACTTATGTTTTTTAGGTTTATTTGATTTTGGACATAGTAATTTTCATTATGATATATTTTATTTGATTTGTTTAATACTGGCTTTTATAGTGATAATTTATAGAACTATTAAGAAACCAAAAAATATAACTAATTATTATTTACTATTATTTATGAGTTGTAGTTTTCCTTTAATTGATTATTATCATGTATCATTATTTTTAGCTTTGTTCTTTTTGATTATATTTTCAGATTTAAAAATAGATAAGGACTTAACGAAATATGCTTTAACATTTACTTTAGTACTTGGTCTTGTTTGGACTTTTGTACAAATGCAGTATATGGATAATTTTAAAATAGTTAATTATAAAAATTTGGAACTTTCTATTTTTTCAGATAAATACGTAAAAAATGTAGAAAAACTTGATGGATATTTAGCTAAACAAGATAAGGATGTTGTGTATTTTTTACGAGGTTCGGAGAATTATTTTTATAAAATAAAAGGTAATTTGGATATTACATATTTTGATTTACCTAACTATGGTAATTATGGATATTCTGGTAATGATAAGATAATTAAGAGACTTAGCAAGTTAAAAAATGTATTAATTGTTATTGATAAGGGATGTTATTTAAGTGATGATGATTTTCAACAATATGAAAAAGAGGCTGTTGCTTATATAATTGATAGTAGTAGATTAGTGAAGAGAATAGGAAATTATGAAGTTTATTTAAAAGAAAATTTTGGCTCTGAAGGGACTGAGTAATATGATAATAAAGGATATGGTTTTAAAGTTTTTAAAAGATAATATTAAGTATTTTGTAGTATTTTCTTTAGCTCTTTTTAGTTTGGTTTTTTTTGCTCATTTAAATTCATATGAATCTATATGGAATTATGGATTTAGTTATGCATTTGCGATAGGTGAAATTCCATATGTAGACTTTAATATGATTACGCCAGGTTTTTATAATTTTGTTATGTCATTAGGATTACATTTATCACATAATAATTTGGTCTTTTTGATAGAACAGTCAATTTTAATTACTTTAACATTTTTAATAGTCTATAAAATGTATGGTAAGAAAGCTTGGGTATTTTTATTTTTCATGTCTCTGCTTGGATTTTTTGCTTTTTGTCCAACTTATAATTTTTTCTTGATGTTTTTAACTATCCTAATTATTTATTTAGAAAAGGAAAAAAAGTCTGATTATTTGATTGGATTTTTACTTGGTCTTTGTATTTTAACTAAACATACAGTTGGTGTATTTTTAGTTATTCCTAGTTTTATATTTTATTTTAAGGATAAGAATAGGTTATTTAAAAGATTTATTGGATGTTTGATACCTTGCGTTATTTTCGTAATTTATTTATTGCTCATTGGTGCTTTTAAGGAATTCTTTGATTTATGTATTCTTGGTTTATTTGATTTTGCTAGTAAAAATAGTGAAATGATTATTGAATATGTTGTTTTTAGTATTATACTTTTAGCTTTAACTATTGTATATATTATTTTTAACAAAAAAGATATGCTTGGTTATTATATACTTAGTTATTTTTCGGTTATGATACCAATATTTTCTTATTATCATTTTAGTTTGTATTTGGCAATTTGTTCTTTGATGTTACTTTCAATATTAAAACTTCCGGATGGATATCTTGAAATATTGGGAATTTCTTTTACTACGATAGTATTTTTATTTTATATAATCCTTAATATGCATGGTGAATTTCTTTCAGTACATAATTTTAACTATGTACATACTTTGGCAGGTAATAAAAATGTTTTTGAGTATTTAAATAAGCTTTATCTAAAATATAGTAAACAGTTAAATACTAATGTTCTTTCTAGTAAAAGCGTTTGGATTAAAGTTTCTAATGAAGAAAAGTTGAATTATTTTACTATAATTAATAGAGGTAACTTTGGATATAATGGTACAACGAAAATGATTGATAGAGTTAATAATGAATCGCCCGTTTACTATATTATTGATATGGCTGAGTATGAAAGAGCTAAAAAGTATTCTGGTCAATTTGATGTTGAATTATGTGATTATATTATTAATAATGGTGAATTAATCGAAAAAACGAAAAATTATGAAGTTTATTTAAAATAAAGCTTTGATTTGGTTATGAGGTGGCAAATGGTTACAAAAAAATTTGATTTAGATTTTATAAAGAACATTTTTAAATATATTATTGTATTTTTGATAGCACTTTTTGTTTTGACTTTCTTTGGTCATGTTAATTCATTTGATTCTATATGGAATTATGGATTTAGTTATGCGTTTGCGAAGGGAGAAACTCCATATGTAGATTTTAATATGATTACTCCAGGATTTTATAGTTTTATTATGTCATTGGGATTATTTATATCTCATAATAATTTAGTAATTTTGATTGAACAGGCTTTTTTAATAACGATAGTTTTTTATATTGTTTATAAGATGTATGGAAACATGACTTGGTTATTTTTGTTTTTTATGTCTTTTCCAAGATTTTATGCTTTTAGTTTAACTTACAATTTCTTTATATTATTATTAACAATACTTATTGTTTATTTAGAAAAGAAAGAATCATCTGACTATTTGATTGGATTTTTACTTGGCCTTTGTATTTTAACTAAACATACAGTAGGTGTATTTTTGATTATTCCTAGTTTTATATTTTATTTTAAGGATAAGAAGAAGTTATTTAAAAGATTCATTGGATGCTTGGTACCTTGTGTTATTTTTGTAATTTATTTATTGATCATTGGTGCTTTTAAAGACTTTTTTGATTTATGCGTTCTTGGTTTGTTTGATTTTGCTAGTAAAAACAGTGAAATGATTACTGGATATGTCATTGGAAGTTTTCTTTTATTTGCTTTTAATATTGTATATATTATTTTTAACAAAAAGGATATACTTGGTTATTATGTTATTTGCTTTTTTTCTGTTATGTTACCAATTTTTACTCATTATCATTTTTGTTTATACTTAACAAGTTGTTCATTGTTGTTGCTTGCTTGGTTGAAAAAATCAAAGATTTCAGTTAATTATATTGGAACTTTAGGAATTATTTTAACTGTGATAACTTTTTCCTTTCATACTTTACTTATTCCATATAAGTTTTTTCTTAAGACTCATAATTTTGATTATTTATATGTAGGGACTATGGATAGCACTAAATTTAATTCTTTGAATAAGTTGTATTTAAAATATAAAAATATTTCTAATACTAATATGGTTTCTAGTATAAGTGTTTTGGTTAAAATTTCTAATGAAGATAGACTTGATTATTTTATGGTTCCTTTAACTGGAAATTTTGGTTATAATGGTACTAAGAAGATGATTAATAAAGTTAAGAATATAGGTCGTAGTTATTATATTATTGATATGGATGAGTATAAAAAAACTAAAAAACATACGGGACAATTTGATGTAGAGTTGTGCGATTATATTATTAATAATAGTGAGTTAATAGAAAAGTATGAAAACTATACTGTATATTACTATGATGAGTAGATATATATTAACTTGTTATATAATAGAAATTTTGTTGAAGGAGTGAGTTTTATTTATGGGTAATAATGCAGGTATGAAAACTTTTTTGAAATGTAGTATTGTTTTTTTCTTTTCGTTAGCTATCCTTATGTTTTTTGGTATGTACATTAATTCTTATGACGCTATATGGAATTATGGATTTAGTTATTCTATTGCACGGGGACAGATTCCATATAGAGATTTTACAATGATTATTCCGCCTTTATATAATTTTATTATGTCTATTGGATTAATTGTTTTTTCACATGATAATTTAGTTTTCTTAATAGAACAGTCCTTGCTTATTTCTTTGACATTTTATTTTCTTTATAAAATGTATGGAGATAAAGCATGGTTTTTCATAGTTATGATGTGTTTTCCGTTGTTTTATAATTTTGCTCCATCATATAATTATTTTCTTTTCTTTTTAACTGTTGTATTGATTTACTGTGAAAAATTCAAAAAAAATGACTATTTAATTGGTGTTATATTGGCATCTATGCTTCTTACAAAATATACTACGGGTGCTTTTTTGATATTACCAAGTCTTATTTCATGTTTTAAAGATAGGAGTAAATTATTGAAAAGATTTGTAGGAATGATTATCCCTTGTTCAATATTTTTAATATATTTAATTTTTAATAATGCTCTTTATCAATTCTTTGATTTATGTTTTTTGGGACTTTTTGATTTTGCTCAAAAAAATACAGAGCTATTCACAAATGCTTTTTTTGTTTCTTTGATACTTTTTTTAATTTCTATTTATTTACTTATTAAAGATAAAAAAAATATTGTTCGTTGGATAGCGGTGTTGTCTTATTTTATTATTTTTCCAAATGTTTCACCTAATCATTTGTATACTTATACTTTGTTTTTTTTCTTGAACTTTATTTCTAGTGATTTGGTATTGCCAAAAAAATATGTTTATAGATTTGTTTTTATAATTGTTTTAGTTTTAATGATTCATTTTTGTGTAATTACTAATCTTAGTGTTTTTAAAGCAAGACCATATGGATTTCATAATTTTAAATTTTATTTAAGTAATCCTGGAGAAAGAGAAAACGTTCGAGAACAAGTTAAGCTATATTCTTTGTATGAAAAGAAAGGCAAAACTTATTTTTTATCATCTTCAGCGGTTTGGAGTCAGATTATTAATGAAGAGGACACTAATTATTTTATAATACTTAATAAAGGTAACTTTGGATATAATGGTACAAAGAAGATGATAAATAGAATAAAATTTATGCATGATGTTTATTTTATAATAGATCTTTATGAATATAAAATGTTTGATAAAATTTATATGTCACAGTTTGATGTTGATATAATTGATTATATAGTTAAAAAAGGAAAAAGAGTTGAATCTGGAAATAAATATGATATCTATTATATAGATTAGTTATATTGGAAGGGTGATTTTAATGTTTACTAAAAAGTATAAAAATTTAATTTTAATAATATTTTTGTTTTTATTATTTTTAATATTTAATCTTATTTTATTACCAACTAATTTGGATGAAATTTGGAATTATGGATTTAGTCATAACTTGTATTCTGGACTTATTCCTTATAAAGACTTTAATATGGTGCTTACACCTTTTTATCCTTTTATTATGTCTCTTGGATTTCATATTTTTGGCTCTAGTATGTTAGTTTTCCATGTTGAACATGCAATTATTTTAACTTGTCTTTGTATGTTATTGTTTTCATTATTAGATAAAAGGGCTTGGATTATTATTGTATTTATGTTAATTCCAATTAATGTTTCATTTCCAAGTTATAATATATTTTTATACTTTTTATTAGTATTAATCATTTGTTTAGAAAAAGAAAAAAAGTCTGACTATTTAATTGGTTTTTTACTAGGACTTTGTGTTTTAACTAAACATAGTGTTGGTTTATGTTTATTATTACCAAGTTTATATTATATTAATGATTTAAAAAAAATAGGAAAAAGATTTATAGGATTTATAATTCCTTTATGTATATTTGCTGTTTATTTAGTAGTTACAAAAAGTTTGGTGTCATTTATTGATTTATGCATATTAGGACTTTTTGACTTTGCTAGTGAAAATGGTAAAGGATTTAATATGTACTTTTTGTTGTTTATTATAATGATTGGAATTACAATATACTTTATTATTAAAGATAGGAAAAACTTAGTTAATTATTATGTTTTAGCTTTTTATAGTATAATGATACCTTTATTTGATACTTATCATTTTGCTGTTGCTTTATTAGCATTTTTAATAATACTTTTATCAAAAGTAAAGAAAGATATTGTTAAACCAAGTCTTTTTGGAATATCTATTATCTTTTTTGCAGCTTTACTTTTGATGAGTTTTAGGTTTAAGGGTAAAATTATTTATCCAAATAATATTAAACACTTTGAATATAGATTTATTGATTATGATTCAATATTACTTACTAATAAAGTTAATGATTATATAAGGAAAAATAGTGATAAGGAATTTGTTTTTCTTAATTCTAATGGATATTATTTTAGACTTGTTAATGATATGAAGATATCTTATATTGATTTAATTAATGCTGGTAATTTTGGATATAACGGTAGTGATAAGCTACTAAAAGAAATTAAAAAAAGAAAAGATTCTATATTTTTAGTTGATAAAGGGGAATTATCACCAATCAAACAGTCTGATAAACAAGCATTAAATTATGTTATAGATAATGGTAAAAAAATTGGGAATATTAATATTTTTGATATTTATGTTTTTGATGAAGAAAAATAATTCTGAAATTTGTTTTATAAATTATAATTTTATAGTATAATTAGATTTAAGATAGGAGATGCTAGAATGAGTAATGTTTATACTTCGATTGATTTAGGTACTAATAGTATTAAGATTGTGGTATGTGAAAAGCATAACAATTCTTTTCATGTGTTAGCTAGTGTTAGTAGTAAATCACAAGGTATTAAGTCTGGTCAAATTGAAGATACTAAATTAGCTGTTACTAGTGTTAAAAATGCGATTAAGAAAGTTAATGCTATGCTTGGTATTAAGATTTCTAAAGTTATTGCTTGTGTTCCTCCTACTGGATGTCATATGAGTATTGTTGTTGGTTCTTGTGATGTTGATGATTATGAATGTATTACAGGTACTGATGTTAGAAATGTCTTAAAAGATGCTTTAGTTGGACATATTGATGAGGAATATGAAGTAATTACAGCGACTCCTATTAGTTTTACAGTTGATGATAAAGACAATATTAAAGATCCTAAAGGTATGGCTGGTAAATCATTGGAAGCTAAAGTGGTAGTTAGTACTTTACCTAAGGAACCTTTATATAGAATATTACAAGTATTAAAATTAGCGGGTTTAGAAACTATTGATATGGCTTATAGTTCGACTGGAGATTATTATACTATTCAAAATAAAAGTAATTCTGATGTAGTTGGTGCTGTTATTAATATAGGGGAGAAGAGTACTAATATTTCAGTATTTAATAAAGGAATACAAATTAATAATGCAGTTATTCCTATTGGGAGTTTTAATGTAGATCAAGATATTTCATATATTTTTAAGTTACATTTTAATGATAGTCGTAAATTAAAAGAGACTTTTGCTGTTGCTTCTAGTAGTTATGCTGATAGTAATGATGTTATGCAATGTAAGACAATGGCAGATGAAGAGAAAGAAATTTCTCAAGTTGGGATATCAAAAGTAGTTGAGGCAAGAATAGAAGAAATTTTAAAACTTGCTAAAAATGAAATAAAAAACTTAACAAAAAGAGAAATACGTTATATAATTATAACAGGTGGATTAAGTGAGTTAGCTGGTTTTCAATATTTAGTTGAAAATATATTTGGAATAGAAGCTAAGGTATGTAATATTTCGGTTATAGGATTAAGACATAATAAATATAGTAGTGCATTTGGTGCTATTAAGTATTTTGATGCTAAACTTTCACTTAAGGGACGTACCTATAATATGATTAGTGATACTGATAAAGATAGTTTAATTTCTACTGGACAAAAGGTTACTGTTAACGGTAATATAGTAAGTAGGTTAGTTGGACATTTTTTTGATAATTAAGGAGGTCTAGGATGATAGGCGGATTAGAAATGGATATGGTAACAACAATTAAAGTCATTGGATTAGGTGGCGGTGGTGGTAATGCCGTTAATCGAATGGTTGAATCTGGTGTTAAAGGTGTTGAATTTATTGCCGCTAATACAGATAAACAAGCTTTGAATCAGTCTAAGGCAGATGTTAAAATTCAACTTGGAGCTGCTTTAACTGATGGACAAGGTGCTGGTGCTAATCCAGCTATTGGAAAAGAAGCTGCTATAGAGTCAAAGAAGGAAATAGAAGAAGCATTAACTGGTGCTGATATGGTATTTGTTACATGTGGTATGGGTGGAGGAACTGGTACTGGGGCTGCACCTGTAGTTGCTGAAATAGCTCAAAGTTTAGGAGCTTTAACAGTTTCAATAGTAACTAAACCTTTCTCTTTTGAAGGGCCAAGAAGAATGAAACAAGCTGTAGCGGGTATTGAAGAATTAAAGAAACATGTTGATACTTTAATAGTTATTCCAAATGATAGATTAAGAGAGATTATTGATAGATCAACTCCAATGTATGAAGCATTTAAAGAAGTAGATAATGTATTACGTCGTGGTGTACAATCTATTTCAGACTTAATTGCAGTTGTGGGACTTATTAACTTGGACTTTGCAGATGTTAAAGCAGTTATGGAAAAGTCTGGGCAAGCAATTATTGGTATTGGTATAGGTATGGGTGAAGATAGAGCAATTGATGCTGCTAAACAGGCTGTTTCATCTCCATTACTTGAAACTTCTATTGAAGGAGCTACTGATGCTATTATAAATATTACTGGTGGAGTTAACTTAACATTGTTTGAAGCAGAACAGGCTGCAGAAGTAGTTAGAGCTGCTGCTAATACTGATATTAATACTATCTTTGGTTCAGTTATTAATGAAAACTTATCAGATGAAGTAATCGTTACAGTTATTGCGACTGGTTTTGATAAAAATAAAAAAGTAGCTCAAGCTACACAAGTTCAAGAACAACCAGTATTTAGTAATACACAGCAAACTAGAAGAAGTACTCCTAGTAAAGAAGAATTTAGAACTACTGAAGTATTACAAGATAGTGATGAGTCTGATGACGGAGACTTTGATATACCAGCATTTTTAAGAGATAGAAATTATTAATTATAAAAAAGGTTTTATTTACATAGAACCTTTTTATTTGTTATTGTTTTTAAAATTTACAGCATTAACTACTTGAGCTATTAAATTTACAGCTATTTGTTCAGTTTTTCTAGATGAGTCCCTTAATGGATTAAATTCAACAATATCATATGAAACAATATCATCAATATGATTTATAATAACTTTATTTATAGTCATAACTTCTTCTTCAGTTAAGCCATCAAATATTGGAATAGATACACCTGGAGCGATACCGGGATCTAATAAGCATAAATTAAAACTTATATGAACACCATTAGTTTTTTCTAAAGCAATTTTAAAAGCTTCTTCAACAGCGTTTTCTAATCCTTTTGTTTTGACATCATCATCAGTAAATATATTTAGACCAGAGTACTTAATGTTATCTTTTTCCCAGTCTTCAATTTTTCTTACACCGAAAGCAACAGTTTTAGTAGCCTGAGGGACATTACCATCATGATAGTATCTTAATTCATGATTCTTATATCCTGTTATAGCAGCAAGAGATAAATCATTAAGATTACCTGTGACAGTAGTATCAAACGAGTTGTAACTTGCATATGGTGAAAAATAAATCATACCAATGTTATCATGTTTTTTAGCACTAGCTAGAGCGATAGGAATAGAAGTAGTACTGTCTCCTCCTATTAAAATTGGAAAGTAATCTTCATTTAACTTTTCTTCTACAGTTTGATATATTTTTTGATTAAATTCCTCTAATTCATATTCATTTTTCCTTAAATCAGATAAATTTCTACTCTTTATAATGTTTTCATCTTGAAGAATAGTTATACTGTCTCCTTTATAAAAACTTTTCATATCATTAATTAATTGAACTGGTCCTAGAGCAGAACCATCTATATGGACTCCTAAGTCAGAACCAGCACCTATTATAAATGTTTTCATTATGTTCACCTTACCTAAATAAATTTTAACGTAAAATTAAAGCTATATCAAGGAAAAAACTTTTATTTAAAAAAATTTTACTGTATAATTTGTATAGGTGACTAAGATGAAAAAACTAAATGACTTATATCAAGGAATTGGAACAGATATTATTGTTAAAGGGATAAAAAATAAAAGAGAAGATATTTCAAAAGGAGATTTACTAGTTTTTAATATTGGAATGGTTTCAGATTATGACTATTTTGATGAAGCAATAAAAAAAGAAGCTTGTGCAGTAGTTACAAATAAATCATTAAGAGATTATAGAATTCCAGTAATAACAGTTCCAGATGCTTCTAGAGAATATCCTTACTTATGTCAAAAATTTTATGATTATCCCGATAAAAAATTACATATGATAGGAATTACAGGTTCAAATGGAAAAACTAGTACTTCACTCATATTACAAAGTATTATTGGCTCTGATATAGCTGGATATATAGGACCAAGTGGCAGAAGTTGTGCAGCTTTTTCAGATACTGAAAAAAAAGAAATGAGTTCATTTAAAATATATAGTACATTAGATGAATTTAGTAAGTTTGGCTGTAAATATGGAATTATAGAAGGTAATAGTAAAATTATATCTACTGGAGAATTACAATCAATTGACTTTGATATATCAGTTTTTACTAATTTAGTTAATGAATACTTAGATGATAATAAATTTATTAATTATTATAATATGATGATTTCAATACTTAGTAAAACTAAAGGTACAGGATACTGTGTTTTAAATAGTGATGATGTAGTATTTAGTAATATTAAAGAAATATGTAAGGGTAAAATAGTTACATATGGCAGAAGTTGTGATAGTACTTTACAAATAATTGATTGTAAAATTAATGATACAAAGACAATAATTAAATTTAAATATATTGATGAAGAATTTGAAATTACTAGTTCATTACTTGGAGTATTTAATGTCTATAATTTAGCAGCTTCTATACTTACAGCTTTAATATTAGGATATAAAATAGATAATATTGTTTCTAAAATAGAAAGTATTACGTTACCAGGTAGAATGAATTTTTTAAATACTGATAGTACATATTCTGTATTAGTTGATTATGCTCATACAATTAATACAGTTACTAAAGTTATAGAATTTGTAAATACTTTAGATATTGGTAATAAATATATAGTTTTTTCATCAGCTTTGGATTTAGATGTAGATCAGTTAAATTGTATTGGTAGACTTTTATGTGAAAATGCTAGTCATGTTATTTTCTCGTATGATGATAATAATCAAGAAGTAATTAATAATGTTTCTTATATTCTAGGAACTATTAAAGATAATTATAATAATTATTCATTTGTTGAAGATCGAAAAGACGCAATAAATAAAGCAATTGACATGGCTAAAGATAAAGATATAGTTCTTATATTAGGAAAAGGTAATAATAGTTATCAAAAGCTAGGCTTTAATGATATAGAAGTTAGTTATCAAGCTATTGCTTTAAAGAAAATTAAAGAGAGTAATTTATGATAAGAAAAGTTATTAAAATTATTTTAGTTATATTATGGATGATGATGATATTTTTATTATCTAATGAGGAAGCAGTTAAATCTAGTAAGAAAAGTGATGGATTAATTATTAGAACTGTAGAGCTATTTACAGGAAAAAGTTTATCAGCTCAAGAGAAAGAAAAAGTTTTAAAGTACTTAGTTTTTCCAGTAAGAAAATGTGCTCATTTAAGTTTATATTTAATTTTAGGCATTTTAATAATTAGTTTGTTACACGAATATATGGTAATAAATATTAGAGTTGTTATTTTATCTTTACTTATATCATTTTTATATGCTTGTTCTGATGAGATACATCAATTATTTGTTCTTGGTAGATCAGGTGAAGTAAGAGATGTTTTAATAGATACACTTGGTGCGTGTTTGGGAGTTTCTTTTTATTACTTAGTTTATAAAAAGAAAAAGTCTCTTAATTAAATGACAAAATTAGACATATAATTTTCTAGGAGGATTATATGTTTTTTTATATTTTTGATATTTTAAAAAATTTATTTTGTGTAACTGGATCATATTCAAATGATGTTTTTCCAGAACCATTAAGTTTAGAAGAAGAAGAAAAGTGTATTAAAGGTAAAATGAATGGTAATATGGATGATAGAAATAAACTTATAGAACATAACTTAAGACTGGTTGCTCATATTATAAAAAAATTTGATAATAAGTATGTTTCATCAGATGATTTAATTAGTATAGGTACAATTGGATTAATTAAAGGAGTAGATACATTTTCTTCAGATAAAGGAGTTAAAATAACTACTTATTGTGCAAGATGTATAGAAAATGAAATACTAATGTACTTTAGAAGTAATAATCGTTATAATAATGATATTTCTATAAATGATGCTGTTGGATATGATAAAGATGGTAATGAAGTAGCAATATTAGATGTTTTAAAGACTCCTAATCCAGATTATGTATCAGATATAGATTTAAAAGATAATATAGTATTATTAAAAAAATATATTAATGTATTAACACCTAGAGAAAAAGAAATACTAATTAGAAGATATGGATTAAATAATAGAGATGAAGAAACACAAAAAACTATTTCTAAAAAACTTGGTATATCTAGAAGTTATGTTTCTAGAATTGAGAAAAGAGCATTAACAAAAATACTTAGAGAGTTTATAAAAAACAATAAATATGATAAATAGGTTGGTAGACAAAATATGTAATTTTTAGTATAATTGTAATTGTGATGGTGAAGCTTATGGGAGAAAATAAAATTAGTAAATATAGTAAAAATACTGTTAGAAATTTTAAGAAGAAAAATTCTTCTTTCTTTACTTGGACTTGTCTTTTTGTCTTTTTAATTATAGTAGCTTTTTCTATATATAATTTTTTATTATTACCTAGTATTAATTTAAAAGGATCTAGGCATGTAGAAATAGGATATATGGAAGAATATAAAGAAAAAGGATATAAAGCTTCATTTTTAGGAAATGATATTACTAAAGATGTTAAAGTTTCTGGAAAAGTTAATAGTAAAAAGTTAGGTACTTATAATATTACTTATTATGTTAAAGAAGGAGTATTTGAAAAGAAAGTTATTAGAAAAGTTAAAGTTATGGATAAAACAGCTCCTGTTATTAAGCTTCAGTCAGAAGAAGATATATATGTTTGTCCTGGTAAGAAGTATGAAGAAGAAGACTTTAGTGCAACAGATGACTATGATGGTGATGTTACAAAGAAAGTAAAAGTTACTTTATCAGATAATAAAATTACTTATACAGTTAGTGATAAACATGGTAATAAAAGTACTCTTAGTCGTAAAATTATATATGAAGATAAAAATAATCCAGAGATTACTTTAACTGGAGCAGATACAGTTTATATGTATTTAGGAGATAATTATAATGAACTTGGATATAAAGCAACAGATGAATGTGATGGAGATTTAACTTCTAAAGTAAAAGTTACTAATAATATTAATAATAGTGAAACTGGTAAATATAAAGTTACTTATAGTGTTTCAGATGATGCTGGTAATAAGTGTAGTTTAGAAAGAAATGTTATTGTTTCTAAAAGAGATGCTCCTGGTACTATTTATTTAACTTTTGATGATGGACCTAGGAATGGTACTACAAATGTAATATTAGATATATTAAAAGAAGAAGGTGTAAAAGCTACTTTCTTTGTTACTAATTCTGGACCTGATGAGTTGATAAAAAGAGCTTATGATGAAGGACATACAATTGCATTACATACTGCGACACATGATTATGGAATTGTTTATAACTCAGTAGATTCATATTTTAATGATTTAGGAAGTGTATCAGATAGAGTTAAAAGAATTACAGGTAAAGAAAGTAAAATAATTAGATTTCCAGGTGGATCTAGTAATACAATTAGTGCTAGATATTCTAAAGGAATTATGAGCACTTTAACTAAAGAAGTATTAGCGAGAGGATATCGTTATTATGATTGGAATTTATCATCAGGAGATGCTGCTGGTGGGAAAGCACCTAGTGCCTCAGATATTTATAATAACGTAGTTTCTAGATTATCAAAGTCACGAGTAAATATGGTTTTAATGCATGATATAAAAACATATACAAGAGATGCATTAAGAGATATTATTAGATATGGTAAAGAAAATGGTTATACATTTGATAAAATAACAGAAGATACAGAAATGGTTACACAAAGAGTTAATAATTAAATAGTAGGTGAAGTGAATGAATTTATTTAGACCAGATATGTATAAAAAAGACATATTTGAGATAGATTATCAAAAACTAAAAGATAAAGGTATAAAGTGTTTAGTATTTGATTTAGATAATACTTTAGGTTTATTAGAACATGAAAGATGTCCGGCAAAGACTAAGAAATTACTTAAGAGTTTACAGAAAGATTTTTTAATTTTAATTAGTTCTAATAATACTAAAAAGAGAATAAAGCCTTATTTAAAAGATTTAGGTATAGGGGGAGTAGCTTTTAGTTTAAAACCTTTAACTAGAGGACTTAGAAAAATAAAAAGAAATTATGGATTAAAGAAAAAAGAAATGGTAATGATAGGAGATCAAATTGTTACAGATATATTATCAGGTAATAAATTTAAAATTATGACTATTTTAGTTGATCCATTAGGTAAGAAGGATTTAAAAATTACAGGATTGAATAGAGCAATAGAATCTAAAATAATAAATTATTATAAAAAAAGAGGACAGTTTGAAAGAGGTAAATATTATGGATGAGAAGAGTATAAAAACTTGTTCTGGTTGTGGCGTTAAGTTACAAGATGAAAATGTTTTACAAGAGGGATATACAACTAGTTTAGATAATGATATTTGCCAGAGATGTTTTAGAATGAAAAACTATGGTGAGTATCAAATGATTACTAAGTCTAATGATGAATACTTAGAAATACTTAAGAGTGTAGGAGAGACTAAAGATTTAGTTTTGTATATTACGGATTTACTTAATCTGGAGAAAAATATAGAACAAATTAGAAATATTATTCCTAATAAAATGATATTAGTACTTAATAAAAGAGATGTTTTACCTAAGTCAGTTAATGAAAATAAGTTAATTAAATATTTAGAAGAAAAAGATATACATTTTGAAGAAGTAATTGTTGTTAGTGTTAGTAAAAATTATAATATTGATTATTTACTTAAGAGAATTAAGTTTCATCAAACATCTAAGAATGTTTATGTAGTAGGTCATACTAATGCTGGCAAATCTAGTTTGATAAATAAATTAATTCAAAACTATTCAGATAATCTTCAAGAATTAACTATGTCACCATTACCTTCTACTACTTTAAATACTGTTAAAATTGAAATTAATGATTATTTAACTTTGATAGATACTCCCGGTCTTGTTGATTCTGGATCTATTTTAAATCATGTAGATACTAGTTTAGTAAAAAGAATATCTCCTAAGAAAGAGATTAAACCTAAGACTTATCAGTTAAGACCTAATCAGTCTATTATTATTGAAGATATAATAAGAATAGATTATGTTGAAGGAGAGAAAAATAGTTTTACTCTGTTTGTGTCTAATGATTTAAAAGTAAGAAGATTACTTAATTTACTTAATAATAATGAACTTAAAGATAAAAATAAAATTACTTATGATGTTAAGTATGATGAAGATTTAGTTATTAATGGTTTGGGTTTTGTTAAGATAGTTAGTAAAGGATTAATAGATGTTTATATAGATAAAGATGTTGAAACATTTATGAGAAAATCATTGATATAGTAATTTGATTTGAAAACTAGAGAAATCTAGTTTTTGTTTTGATTTGCTTCTTGCAATATAAGTAAAAGGTTGGTACAATGTAAGTGTAATAAAAAAAGTAAAGGTTTGGCGATAAATATGTTGACAAGGTATAAAATAAAGTCTATCCTTAGACAGACAGACAGACAGACAGACAGACAGACAGACAGACGTTTTAATTGTGCCAAACTTTTAAGTAATAA
>CAVKYO010000057.1:0-14182 GCA_963660495.1 Acidaminococcus fermentans | reverse complement strand
ATCTAAAAAAGAAAAAACTCCGTTAAAAAACGGAATTTAGTCTAAAAATTTACGACTATTTTCTTGAGTTGCTGTAAAATAAGAAAAATTTTAAAATGAAAATTCTTAGTTTTTTTTAATAGTTAAAATCAAATGTACTACTTTTTGTTAATAACAGAGATTTGAGTTTTATATATAACTACTTTTTCAGCAACATTTTTTAAGTTTTATTCTGTTATTACAATATTAGGAAAACTGGCATCAGTTAATGTAAAAGTTCTTATGGGAGCAATTTCATTTAAAACTTCTACTGTTTCTGATTCTTTTGTCATAATAATTGATTTTAATGTATCATCAAAAGTGTGTTCTTTATCACTAGTTATTTGCTTATAATATATTGTTACTTTGGAATTTGTAGAATCAAAAGGAACATTTTCAAATGTTGCGTTACCGTCAGATGAAGTTTCTATTTCTTGAATTGTTACAGTACCAGAACTATCTGTTCTAATGAATCTCGCTCCTACTATAGCCTTTCCTGTAGATGATGATGTATCTGTTACATGAATAGTTAAAGTACCTTTGGCGGAAATGGTAAAATTAAGACTCGTTGTTTTTTCTTCTACTGTTATACTGCTTGGTAATATTGATTCTTTATCATATCCTAATACAGTAGCTTCAATTTGATAAGTTCCATTCGCTAAATTAGTAATTCCAGTACCAGATTCTATTGAAACTATGTGTTTTCTCATAATATAATTTTCCTCCTTTTTTAATAATATTATTCTTCTAAAGTCCAAATTACTAAAGTAGAATAATCCTCACCTTCTGATAAATCTTTAGTGGGAGAAAGTAGTAAACCCTTTTCTTTTGGAAAAATAATATTACTTACTTCAACATCTTTAGTTTTACTTGTTTCTTGGTAAATAAGCTGTTTAGTTGTATTTACTTTGAATGTTTGGTTATTAAAGTCATTAAATATTAAGGAGTCAATTAGTACAGATTTGTTGGTGGACTCTATCATAGGGTTAATTGAATTTATATATAAACGCCATAAAGTACCATTTACTCTACTATCTATGACGGTTATTTGTATTTGATTATTTTTTGGTATGATACTTTTTTCTTCTGTTGTTTCTTCTTTATTAAATGATATATCTTCAGTTACTTTTAAAAGCGTTAATTCTCCTGTTGAAGGTGAAGTTATTTTTCTTTCTGTATAAATGCCATTTAAGCACGCTGTTATTTTAATACTTGTTTCATCTGTTATAGTTTTGGCTAATGTAGATGTAAAAAGGCCGGATGAAGAGTCAGATTTTACTGTTTGAGCATTGCCGTCATATTCTATTTTAATATCAACATCATTTAGGGTATGACCTGATATAGCAGTGGATGATGAAGTAATGGGATGTATATTTAGTTTTATTAATCCAATTGTTAGTATCTTTCTTTTTTGAAAAGAAAAATTATCTAGATCTGGAAAATTACTTAATTCATCTGCTGTAAAATTATGAGAGGTAATCTCTGTAGTATCTTTTGAAAAAGTTCCCGTTACTTTAGCTAGAGAATTATCTTTATACCATGAAAGAGTTGGCAAGTCGTCTAAAGTGCAGTCTGTTAGATAATCTTTAGCTTCTATCCATAAATTTATTCTACTAAATTTAAAGGTAAACTCGACTGGGTTAATAGTATAAAATATATTGGCATTTTTGGTGTATATTTTGACATATTTAGGATTATCTAAGATAAACTTTTGATTTGTTCCTTTAAAGTAAATATTATAATTATCAGTTGGAGTACTCATATAAGTATTTATGATGGAAAGGGTTGCTCCTTCTTTTACTATAAAATTACCATAGATATTCCAAAATGGTACTCTTTGATGACTATTTTCAATAAAAGTAAAGGTTGCAAACTCCTCAATCGTGACATTTCTAGCTCCATGTGTTGTCGTTTTAGCAAAACCATTACCAGTAGTTAAAATAAATTCTGAGCCGTGTGATACTATTAGATCTAGTTTATTAGTACCATTCATAAATTCTTTTGTTGTAGTGACTGATACTTTACTATTAGGTAATATTTTGAAGTATGAAGAAATGACATCATTAAGAAAAATTATAGTATTGGTAGTAGATGTACTATTTATAGTTGTTGTTCCTGATACTATAATTCTATTAGAGTCACAGGCTCTTTGTGCAGAAACTGATGACGTATCTTCTATAGTAATAGTTGAATCAGCTATTTTAGTTATTCCATAATAATTACAGGATAGTTCTATTCCATTAAAATTAATATTATTATATTCTATAACTGTATTACTGTAGTTTGGATGAGATGGTACATAAATTACTCCATATGGATGTGAGCTAATTATATTCATATTCTTAAGAGTAATTTTTTTATTTTTAGTACTAGCACTTATAACATCCGCTTCAATACTTAAATTATTTGTATAAGTATATCTTGTATCATTATATGTACCGTCTATAGTAACTTCTTCTTTTGTACTATTTATTGTAAATCCTGACTCAGCAGTAATATCATTAGTTAAGTAAATATATGTATAAGTATTTTCTTCACTTAAGACTGTTTTTAATTCTTCACTTGTTCCTACTAAAACAGTATTATTATTAATTATTTGCATATTATCACATTCCTTTATGATAATTTATGTTGGAAAATGATAATTACTTAATTAATTTATATTAGAGAGATACTTTTTATCATTAATGTTTCATAAGATTATACAGGAGGAAATTTATGAATGAATGTAACTGTAATGATGATTATGAAAAGGTCAAGACAAATAGTCAAGATTCTTGGCCGAAATATAAATTTTGTTATATAAAAGGTCCTACAGGAGATACTGGTCCAACTGGCCCTAAAGGAGAAGATGGAGCTTGTACTATTGATATAGGTGAAACTGAGACTTTAGAGGCTCATGAAAAAGCTATGGTAAGTAATACTGGCACAAGTGAACATGTTATTTTAAATTTTAAAATACCTTCCGGATATAATGGTAAGGACGGAGATACTATTGTTATTGGAAAGACAGAAACTTTAGATGCCAATGCTAAAGCGAAAGTTATTGATACGCAAATTGGTAGTACTCATACTCTGGATTTTTATATACCACAAGGATTTGATGGTGTTAATGGTACACCTGGTCCTAAAGGAGATACTGGTAAAAGTGAAGGAATCGCCATTGCTAATACAGTAACGTTAGAGGCTAATGAAAAAGCAGCAGTTAGCGATAATTTTGATGGGACTACTCATAATTTGACTTTTTCTATTCCAAAAGGTGAAAAAGGCGAAGAAGGAGCACCTGGTAGTGCTGTTATTGATACTTATGCTAATATTTATGAAGATAATGGAAACTCCTATTCTTTAACAGCAAATAAGTCTAATCAGGTTGAACTTAGTAAAGTAGGACAAAATAAAAATTTTAATGTTTCTTTTACAAATGGACTTAAAACTAAAGCTGAAGGTATATATAAAATTGATTACTTTTTTGAAGCTACCTCCTCTACTTCTGCAAATATTTCTGTTGAAGTAAGAATGGATAATGTTACAATGCCTGGCACAAAAATTACAAAAAAAGTAAATAATCAAGAGTATGCTTCATTTACTGGGAGTATAATTGCTAGCATTTCTAAGGATGTATTAATTGACTTAGCTGTTTCTTCTTCAGCCAATGTAACTCTTACGCCAGATGAAGCTGTTGTTTCTTATTTAAATATTATAAAACTTAGCTAAATTGTTTATTTTATATGTAACAATCAAAAGTAGCGTTCTTGACTGTTACATATTTTTTAATATTTTACTCATCAACTTAGCAATTTTTTTAGAACTTTTATCTAGAAACTCTTCATATACCATGGTATTATTATTACCTGGAATATCTGAAATACTTCTAATAACTAAAAATGGAATATGACTTAAAAAACATACTTGAGCAATACTTGCTCCTTCCATTTCAACAGCTAAAGCATTAAACTTTTTATTTATTTTTGTACTCATATTAATTTCAGTACAAAAAATATCACCTGATGCTATTGTACCTACTTTTACTGATGAGTATTTTATAGTTTCTTCTGCAACTTTTAATAAGTAATCATCACAATTTATATAAGTGCCAACATTAGGAATGTATCCTTTTTCATGATTGAATGCTGTTATATCAAAATCATGTTGAACTAATTTATCAGCAAAAACTACATCTAATACATTAAGACTTGTATCCACTCCACCAGCTACTCCAATATTAAAAATATAATCTACTTTCATGTTATCAATTAATATTTGGGTAGTTCTAGCAGCATTTACTTTGCCAATACCAGATTCTACTAAAACGCATTTAACATTATTAATAAATCCTTCATAAAATTTTAATTCAAATATTTCATACTCATTTATAATTTTTAAATATTCTTTTAAAGCATCAAGCTCTTCTTTCATAGCGAATATTATACCTATTTTTTTATTTTCCATTTGTTTCTCCTAAACATACTTTATTTTGTTACATTGGCTAAATTAGGATTATAAATTAAATCTATTATTAATTTCAATCCATAATTTTTCCTTTTAAATAGGACAAGCCATATGTATATTGATTTCTTTCATAAAATACTAAGTAAAAATATATTAAGATATTTATTATGACAAATAATATTTTCACAATTGTATTTTTATTTTTTATTTTGACTCCTTTTGTTACAAATCTTTTTCAAATATAAATTGAGCATGTGCAGTGCTTACATTTTTTTCAAAAACGCCAATATACTTTTCATCTACTTTTGGAATGTTATAAAAGATAAAGCCATATGTATCACCTTGCCAAGAAGATGTTTCTTTTAAGTTAAAAGTATTTGCTTTTCTGATGTCTTGTATTGTTGTAAAATCAAATACTTGAATCATTAGTAAAGGCTTATATCCCATTTCTATATATAATGGACAAGCTCTAAATCTAGCACCTAAATCAATATGTATAATACTTTTCTTTTTACATATTTTTTCAAATTCTTCAATTAAAATTTTGGCATAGCCTTTTCTACGATATTCTTTAGAAACACCAATAATACCTAATGTAATTTTCTTTTTTTCCGTATCCATATTCTTAGCTGTAATTGCCGCAACTATTTTTTTATTTTCTTCTATATATAATAGTAGTTCATTATCTTTTTCAAACTGATGAGATATTTCTGTAAATCTTTCGCCCATTGTATAATAGTGTTCATTGTATTCTTTTGCATCTTCAAAAAATAGTCTTGATAAAAATACAAATACTTCTTTTAATTTTTCCTTTGTTTCAACAACTTTTATTTTCATTATTTTACTCCTTTCAAATATCCCTTATTACATTTTAAAAAATTCACTTTCATCATATCCAAAATCAATCAATTTTGCATTATTAAATCCCTCATTGGAATTTTGTGTATCAGATAGTAAGTTTAAACTGCTTAAATCATCTATTATTTCTTCTTCATTTTCAATACCTAAAGGCTTATTTATATCATAGCCATTTTTAAGTTCTTCAAATAATTCAAAAGTTTTTATTGGTAATTCATAATTTTAAACTATAGAACAATCACAAATTAATAAGTAGTCTTTTTCTTTTCTATATTTAACATATTGTTTCAAGTATAACATTATATATCATCACCCTTAATTCCATATTCTTCTCTATTATGTTTCTTTTTTGATTTTTCTAACTTCTTAGTTAATTCTTTAAAGTTTTTTAAACAGAGTGCTTTGCCATTATTTATACAATATTGGGTTGGCATCAAAGGATCATCAAACCATTGTACACTTTCTAAACATACTTTATTTTGTTACATTAGCTAAATTAAGATTATCAATTAAATCTATAATTAATTTCAATCCATAATTCTTCCTTATTTATTTTTTTATCATTTTTAATTTTTCCATCTGTCTTAATATACTACATTACAAACATGCGTTTGTCAACAGAAAAATAAAAAAATAACTGTAACTTTAAAATTACAATTATTCTTTATAAATAGCTTCAAAATGTGTACCATGGTATACTACTACTTTATCGCCAGGTTGATATATGTTACCATCACCTGTATTATACCATCCTAAGAAATTAGTTTTGTTACTAGGCTCTTTTAATTGATAAATACTTCCTTCTTTATATAAATAATTATCATTTGATAAAACATTATCATCAGAAGTAGTTACCATCCATATCCTATTTCCAGAAGAGTCAGTGTTTGGACTTAGAATCATATAAGGATTTAATAATAACTCTGTAAAAACAGACATAAACTCAGCTCTTGTCATATAATTATATTTAATAATAACCGCTCCATCTTGAGCACGTAGTCCATGATATAGATAATATGGTACAAATGACATATCCTTATTATAATCTAAGAAAGTATTATTCTTAATTACTTCTTGTCTTCTATTTGACCAGGTTGCATCGTCATTAAACTCATAAAAATTAACTAAACCTTCCCTACCGTCTGAAGTTAATACATCATCAGCAATAATATTGTAATATCTTGTTGAAACAACATCATAATAATCTATTGTTTCATACTTTGTTTCTATTTTAGTTACTTGGACAGTTTTAAATTGATACTTATTATCTACTTTTTCAACTTTTAAAATACTAGAGCCAATATTTATTTTATCTCTATCTTCAATATTTACATAACGATTATAATCCTTGCTAAAGATAGTATGTGCTCCAGTTGTTTTTAAAGTTGTTCCATCTGAAAAAGTTGTTACTTGATAAGAAGAAGTCTTTTTACTCTTTTCTATCCAGATCGGGTATTCTCCTACAAAGTTGCCATTTTCATGATTATATACTAATAATAAGTCTTCATAAGTTATATCTTCAACATTCTTATATTGTCCATTTCTTAATAATACTTTGGTACCTTTTATTAGACATGAACTAGCTGTTACGGTTACTATAATATCCTTATCAATAGAATTAATTGTTAATGTTTTAGAACTTTCATTCACAGTATATTCAGAAGAGCTTAAAGCATTACCTGATGAATCTGTTACTGAGTAAGAAGAAATCGTATTATTTCCCGTTGGTGAAAATGTTACTGTTACTTTTTCTCCTCTATAAGCTGTATCTGGACCTGACTTTGTTGCTTTAGTTAAATTATAAGTTATAGTAAAAAGCCATTTCATATTAGTTGTTGCACTTTTTCTACTATAAGTAGTTTCTGTTGTGGCACTTGATACATAACTTTCCCCAGAGTTTTCGGCTTCATCTATTCCATAAACAATAGCGTAGTAGTTGCCTTCACTTTTACTTGTGAATCTATAAGTAGTAGCAGAACTATTAGTATGAGCTGTTTCTATTAAGTTATTGGAACTATCATATAATAAAACAACATAGTCAACTGCTGGAGCAGATCTTGAAGAATCTAAATTAGTCCAAGTTACATCAAAAGTACCATTGGTATTATTAATATCTAGAGAAACTGGACCTATCGCTGGAGGAAGATTATCTTCATCATATCCGTCAGATACATTAGTAGTTATTTTTACTTTGTCAAAATTAAAATTAGTTGTGTCATATTTTAAAGATACATTAAGTTCATAGGCAGTTTTATAATAAGTTATATCAGATTTTTTAGATATATATACTTCTATATTTTCACTAGTATTAGGACCTATAGAAAGAGTTGTTAGAGGTGTACCAGAGGCATCTGTTAACTCAAACTTTGTATTATCATTTAATATTTGATAAGAAATTGTCTCATCACTAGAATTAGCTATCTTTATTTTTATAGGAGCTCTTTCGATATTAGTTAAGTCAACTTCATGAGTATATAATTCGGCAGCTACATCACCAGATGAAGAAAAGTTAAAGGCCATATTCATGTTATAATCACCTGCTACAGCCGTGTTATTGTAACGATAAGTTAATTGAAAAGTAACACTTTTTCCAGGTAATAAATAATCACCTACTTCTAAATCAGATGATATTTCATAGCCTATTACATTTTTAGTTGTATCTGTTGCTGTAAATGTTTCGCCAGTATACTTTTGAACTGAATCTGTACCATTAGAAATAGTTACAGTATACGTTATAAAAGAAACATCAGAAGATGGGAAATTTGTTGAGACAGTCGCATTTAAAGTATTTATCTCTGGTAATGACTTTTCAACTACATCATTAGAATCAGTAGAATAAAATTCACTTATAAATAACTCATCACGTTTAATTGAAGAAGCTGTTCCAGTAACATTTACCGATACTTCTATCGCAGCATAACCTATATTAAGTAAAAAAAGAAGAATTAATAAAGATACTACTATTTTATTTTTTCTACTCTTCTTCATTTTTATCTTCTTCTTTCATAAACTTACTCATTGAATAATAATATATATATACTAAACCAGAGTTAGTAGGTACAATAAATGCACTCCTTGTTTTACTTTGCTCTTGACAAAATAATATTGGTGAAGACGAAGAATTTCTTATTTCAAATAAGTCCTCAAACTCTTCAACTAAAACTATTTGAAATTTATTATAACTAAGTTCAGATTGTATTTTAGATATGTACTGTCCATAATTATTAAAAATGTTTTTTAAACCTTTATTATAAAGCGTATAACAATTTCTAGTATTCTTGGCATAAATAATTGTTCTTAATGATAAAGCTATTGAAGTAATTAATAATACTATTCCAAAAGTTAAAAGACTAACATTTAAATAACTTTCATCTGAACATTCTATTAATTTATTAGTACCATTATTTAAAACATAACTCATATCAACATTAACTGTATTAGTAGTTAATGGTAAAGACATAGAAATAACAGCATCATCTTTTATACTAGAATTAAAACTACTACAATTACCTTTTATACCTATGTGTAATTGTAAAGTTAATTTACTACTTACACCTATTAAATTATATCTTTTTATAAAAGTATTAGCGATACTGTTATAGTAATTATAATCTAAGTTTACTGTTTTATTTATTTTAAATGAATTATCAACAGTATCATATATTGTTTCTTTAGGTACAATAGTATCTACTTTTTGATATAGTTTTTTATCATTATTATCTACAATATCTAAAGTAGACTCTATATAATAATAGTATGAATAATCGATATCTTCCTTAAGAGAAAAATCATAGTTGAAGTCTGCTTCTATATAATTAATTAGACTTGCTATATACTGATTTCCTTTACCTAAATATGGTCCAAAGTAGTCATTTTCTTTTAAGTATACTTTATAGTCTAAATCAGATTTTTCATCATAATGAAGATAGTAATTTTTTTCTTCAGTTATAGCGGTATATAAGCATGCTACAGAAGAAATTGCTAATAAAATTATAATTGCTATTGATATTTTTATTGTAGTACTTCTTTTTTTTGTATCACTGATTACTTTATCAATTTGTTTCTTGTTCATGCTTTACCTCCTTTTAATTTTTAAATAATGATTTAAACCAGATAGCTGGAAAACCAAGATATTTTATTCTTTTATGTACTACTCCTACTATATTATTTTCATATACATAACCTGAATCTACATATTTATTTTTATCACCTTTAGTTACATAGACATATTCATCATTAAATACGCCTATTTCAACAATTCTATGAATTACATTTTTGTCTTCTTTTTCAAACATTATAATGTCGCCTATTTCTAGTTTTTGATCTTTATACTTTTCAAATATAACAGCATCTCCATAATTTATTGTTCCAGTCATTGAACCAGAACCTATTGCTATAACACCATATTTAAATACGCATGAGACTAATGCTGTTGCTAGTAATAATATAATTATAATAATTATAGTACCTAGACTGAAATCTCTTTTTTTACGAACAACATATTCAAATTCTACTCTATCAAACATGTATGAAATTGTTAGATAAATAATTAATGGTATTATTATTTTAGCAAGAGATTTTAATAGTAAATTTATATTTGGAATAACTGGTATAAAATAATAAGTTATTATTGTTATTAACCTATATATTATGATTGACCTATAGCCAGTTTTAATAGTCATTTTATTATAAATAACATTATTTACTATACTTGGAAAAAGTACTGTACCGAAGAAGGTAACAGTTGATGATAGACTGTTAAAGTTTACTGATGTTCCAAATAATGTTACGTCTACTATAATAAAGAAAATGACTGTTAATATTTCAAATGACTTGGTGTTATCTTTTTTTATTAAGAATTGATATCTTAAGAATTCTACAATTATTAGTATTATGGCTAATGGAATTATAATAGTTAAAATACGATTGAAATTAATAGTTAAAACATTTTTAGAAAATGTTGTTAGAAGTCCAATAACATAGTTGATACTTATTTGGATAATACCAAGTAGAGCCATTGTTCCAATAATTGCTTTTTCATTGTATATACTAGAGCGTCTGTATTTAAATATTTTTTTAGATACTAATAGTAAAACAATAAATATTAGTGCTAATTCTATTTTACTTGTCATATTTAGCACAAGAAGATTAAGAAGGAATAATATGATGAGGAGAATCAAATAATTATTTGCTAATTTCTTTGTTTTAATCATGTTTCCTCCTTAACTATTTTCTGCTAAATATCTATTCACAAAAGCCTATTCTTCAACAGCTGTTCCTGTTGCTGTTACTGTAAATGTTTGTTCTTCTTTTGCCTTTTCTTGATCAGCAAAAGCTTTTTTTAATGTTACTCTTACTGTTACTGTAGTTGAGCCAGTTTTTGCTGCGACAGAGTCTGAACCTGTTCCCATAGTTGTTGTTACTTCATAATGTGTTGTATCAGTAATTGCTGATGAAACAGCTGCTGTTATATTAGCTTTTAAATCTGTACTTTTATTAAGTATTGTAAAAGTTGCTTCTCCATAGTCACCAACGTATTTTAGTCCAGTAACTTTAATAGTTGCATTATCTACATCATCATATGCTGCTTCTACTTTTATATCATCATTTGTAGTAGTTGCTGTTTGACCTGTATTTTTTGTAATATCACTTGCAACATTAGAAAATTGAATATCAAAGTCAGTAGCAGCTGTAGCTGTACCAGTTATATTTACTTTATCAGTATTAGTAGCTGCATAACCTATACCAATTGTTACTACTAATAGTAATACTAAAATAAGAAGTCCTTTATTTTTCTTTTTCATTTAATTCACCTCCTTACCTTTTATGTTATGGATATAAAATCAAAATAAAACACCTCTATTTTAGATTTTATACTGACATAATTCTACAAAATTCGACATATAAAAACAACCTACCTTTTGATGTAGGCAGGCTATTTTATCTTACTAAATATTTCATCTTTAGAAGAAATATCTAATTTTTCAAATATCTGTTTCTTATGAAATTTAACTGTATTTTCACTAATATCCATAGTAATAGCAATTTGTCTTACTGTTAAATTTTCAAGTAAATAATTGCATACTTCTATTTCTTTATTAGTTAAATTATACTTTAAAAACTTTCTTAAATTTAAATTATCTATTGTAGCTTTAGTAGCATCTTCATCCCATTTATAATTATAAAAAGTTACTATAAGTAATGGTGAAATTATTAATAAAATTAAAGTTAGAAAAACAGAAATTACTATTACTATTTTAGTGAAGTCTGGATTATTAACTTTATATATTATATTTCCAAATAATGAACCCAGTCCACAGCCAAGAATTGAAACTAATAAAATATTATATTTGGCATAAGAATAGTTCCAATATTTTTTACTTATAACACCTAAAATATAATACATACTAGAAATACCCATGGTAGCACCTATTCCTAGAATTAAAGAATATAGTGCTATTACAGCTTTAGCGTTGGAAACAGCATATAAAAGTATGGCAAAAATAAATGTACCAAAAATAATGTTCCAAGATAGACTATTACTCTTTTTAGCATACTTATATATTATGTATAAAACAATACAACCAAGTAAGCCACCAAGATAATAATAACATTCTAAGTCTTCTGGATAATACTCATTCGCTATTAGAAGAAGAGCTCTTCCAACACCACGACAAAAAACTAAAAAAATACAATTTATAATTATAGATACATATAAAATACTAGATAATTGAGGAGCTGTTTTTGAAAACTTAGCCTCTTCTTTTTCATAATCTTGTTCTTTAAATTTTAGACTTATTAAAACTGTTATTATAAAGACCATAATTAATACAAAATAATTTACTATGATGTTAAAACGAAAAGCATTTTGAATAATCGCTATTGTTGTTATTATAATGTTACCAGTTATACAAGAATAAAATTTTTCAGTATTATTTAATATATATATAAAACTAGATAATAATCCTAAAAAAACAAATGCTATACATGCTGATAATAAAACAATAATATCTTTACAAAGAGTAAAACTTTTAAGAGAAAGAGAAAGACCATATAAAATTAAAATTATAGTACCTACCATTCCAGCATGGGTAATATATTTTTTAAATTTTTGAGGTTTTATAAAGAATGAAAAAACTGCAACAGAAAGAAGTATTAAGATATTTATAAGAACAGCTGTATCTCTTTCAAATATTATTCCTTTACTAAAACTGTTAATCCACCAAGTAAAAAAACTTACGAGCCAGGCATAAAAGAAAGTCCAGGCTACCATATAACTTATTTTATCTTTACGAATATTTTTTATATCTGTTACTTTTGAATTTACCATGTACTGCACCTTCTTAATTTTTATGTAACTTTTCTACTTACTTTTTTATAATACTCTTTTTTCTTTATTTTTCCAATAAAATTTATTAAATTTTTAATTTTAAAACAGATAAGTTTCTAAGTACTTACCTGTTTTATTTTAATATTTTTTATAATTAGCTTTTTTTACTTATTTTTTTGAAAGGAAAGTAATCCTCCTACAATAGAAAATACTGTTCCAAATAAGATCATAGCGAATCTACCTATACCATCTATTTCAGTTATAATTCCTGCATCTAAAATTACAACGCCTAGAATAAGTAAGATAATTTTAATTATATTTTTTAGCATACTATTTCTCCTTTTTTACTATTATATCTCATTTATTTTTTATAGCAAGATTTTCATATAGAAAAAGTAGACAGTTAATGTATTTTGACATTTTATTTACTTATTATTTTAGCCTATTTTAGTAAGTGTTAGAATAGCATCAGTATTACCATCGAATGATAAATCTACTTCTATATCAGATCGTACATTTAGAGTTATTTTATCATCAGAAGATAAATTCGCAATAAGTGTTCCAGATACGTCTTTTTGAAAGTTTGGCTCCCAAGATACACTAACATTACTTCCTGTTAATAAAGTGTTTTCTTTCATTACACTGATATTTAAATTACATGACTTATTTGGCTTAGCACTGAAATAAAAACTGATTAAATAATCTCCTGATTGGTTTATTTGAATGGTATTTTCAGTATCATAATTTATATTTTTACTAGGTCCAGTTTCATTAAGAGGTACAATTGTATCTGTACTAGCTGTTAATTTTAAGTCTTCTTTCTTTGTTAAATACTTTTCACCATAGGATTCTATAGTAGCAGTACCTGGTTCTCCTTTTTCACCTGGTGCTCCTTTATCTCCTTTAGGAATTTTAAAGTCTAATATAACATCAGTATTAGAACCAGAGTTAGTTACTGAAGCTTCTGTTCCAGCAGCTGTTGTCTCTACTTTTCCGACAGTTATTGTAACAGGACCAGCTGGTCCTGTTGGTCGATAAAATAAATCATCTAATAAAGTTAATTGTAATTTTAAGTATTCTGTATTAACATTTACATAAATATTTAAAAAAAATATATAATATTAGTGCAAATAGGAATTTGCCTGTTTTATGCCGAGTATTGACTTTCAGCATAAAATATAGTATATTTTTATTGCATTGAAAGAGTGCAATAAATATGTAAATGTTAATCGCTTCTAGGTGGTGCGAGCAATAAATGATCTTAGTCGTGAAATGTTAATCGCTTCCGAGTGGTGCGAGCAATAAATGATCTCGGTTGTAAATGTTAGAAAATTCTTGTCTAAGGCAAGGATTTTCTTTTTATATTTTGTATAATATTAGAAAGAGGTGATACTTTGAAAGTTCAAACAGGATACTTATATCATATAAAAGATGATTTCTTTATTAAAATCAATAATAAAGGTTTAATGATAAATCATGAAAATGGTCATTCTAGACCTTCATATTTAGCAATTAAAGATGAAGAAA
>CAVKYO010000056.1:0-8120 GCA_963660495.1 Acidaminococcus fermentans | reverse complement strand
AAGAAACTGGACATGTTTAAACTATGGCTTTAGAAAATGATAGAGATATAAATGCAAGTATAAATATTATGTTTGAAGGATTAAGAATACATTGTCAAAATAGTTAAAGAAATATGAATAAAATAATTAGTACGGTAGCGACTATTGCGAATTTAAGCCTATGGAGAATAGAGGTTACTCTATCTGTGAAGTAGGAAATTTGATCGGTGACGACCAAAAAACGACAAATTGAAATTTTATAAATTGAAATTTGTCTTTTGTTCTGACTTGTAAAATTAGAATATCTGTGATACGATGAATATGTCAAGGAAACTTGAATAAAATAAAAATAGGGAATACTTAATATCGTTGTGTTAAGTACTTACCTCGTTTTAGTTATTTGGTTTGCACTTAGTCACATCATTGATTAAGTGCTTTTTCTATTCATCGTTACTTAAATAATAGAGTAATAAGTAGGATGATGATAATGATTAGGCTGAAGATTAATAAATCTTTCTTCATCAAAACATCACCTCCTCTCTATAGAGGTAGGCACTTAACTATTAATGTATTCCCTAATTAAATTATACGAAAATAATTATAATATCCTAAAAAATGTAATATAAATATTATGTTAAATACATTGTCAAAATAATAAAAAGATTATATAATATTGTTGAACAAATTGGTACAGGTTACTTTAGTTTTAATAGTAGAAATTTTGGTTGGTAATGATTAAAGTGATAAATTTTATTTGTCTTTTGTTCTAATTATTATATAATATAAGTATTAAGGAGAGATGAAATATAATATGGATAGTGAAATGATTATCTTAGAATTGAATGAGAAAATGGATAAGGCTATTGCTACTTTAGAAAAACGTTTTACTACTGTTAGAGCAGGAAGAGCTAATCCTTCTAGTTTGGATGGTATTATGGTTGAGTATTATGGTAGTATGACACCTTTAAAACAACTAGCAACTATATCTGTTCCGGAAGCTAGACAATTATTAATTAAACCTTTTGATAGAGGATGCTTAAAAGATATAGAAAAAGCTATTTTAGCTTCTAATTTAGGCTATAATCCTGGTAATGATGGAGAAACAATTAGAATTATTATTCCAGAACTTACAGAAGAGAGAAGAAGAGAATTAGTAAAACAAGTTAAAGCTTTAGCAGAAGAGGCTAAAGTTGCGATTAGAAATATTAGACGTGAAGGATTAGAAGATGTTTCTAAATTAGAAGTTTCAGAAGATGAAGAAAAAGGTTTAGAAAAAGATATTCAAGATATAGTTAATGAGTATAACAAAAAAGTAGAAGCAAAATTAAAAGAAAAAGAAGAAGAATTACTTACTGTTTAGTAAGTTTTTTCTTTAAAAAAAATTAACTACTCATTAGTAGCTAATCCTTTTTCAACACGTTTTTTAATTATTTCAATAAGTTCATTTTTTAATTCTTGATTGGCATTTTCCCAGATGATACTTAAAAATACACCGAGTCCTGGTAAAGTCACTTCATCTTGTGATGCAACTGATTCATCAATAGCTTGTCGAAGTGTATTATAATCGTCACCTTTAAAATTATTAATTATGTGTTCTCTGATACTCATATCCATATCTTTCCTCCTCATATATATAATGAGACAATATTGATATTTTTATACTGTTATCTTAACTTTATTTTTTTTAAATTTTATAGTAAAATATATTTGGTGATACAATGAAATTGACTGTTAATGATAAAACATATGATATTGTTATTGAAAGAAAGTCTACAACGAGGAATACTTATATAAGAGTAAAACAAGATCTTACTGTTTTTGTTACTACTAATAGATTTACTACTACTAAAGCTATTACAGATTTGATAGAAGAAAATTATGATAAGTTAGTTAGAATGATAGAAGTTCAAGAAAAAAAGAGGGAAAATAATCAAGGATTTTTATATTTAGGTAAACAATATGATACTATATATGTAGATTCTAATTCTATATCGTTTGGCGATACTAAAGTTTTTTTAGGTAAAGACTTTGATATTGATCATTGGTATAAAAAACAGGCTAAAAGTATATTTTTAGAACATTTAGATGAACAGTATAATAAGTTTTCTAAAAGGATTCCATATCCAAAATTAAAAATAAGAAAAATGACTAGTCGTTGGGGTGTGTGTAATATTAATTTAAAAACAATTACACTTAATTTAGAACTAATAAAAAGAGATACTAAGTATTTAGATTATGTTATTGTTCATGAATTATCACATTTAATTCATGCGGATCATTCGGAAAGATTTTGGGCTTTAGTAGAAGAAAATATGCCTGATTATAAAAAATATCGTAAGGAGATGAAGGAATTTTGAATGTAATTACTAGTTTGGATAATGATAAGGTTAAGTTATGTAGAAAGTTACAAAAAAAGAAATATCGTGATGACTATAAGTTATTTATAGTAGAAGGTCTTCATTTGGCTTTAGAAGCTTTTAGAGCTGGTGTTTTAGATGAACTTATTTTGGAAGAACATGAGGAGATACCTTTTCCTTCCCCATATAGTTATGTTTCTAAAGAAGTAATGAGTAAAATTTCAACAATGGATACGCCAAGTACTGTGATTGGTTTATGTAGAAAATTAGATAATGATGAGGTTTTGGGAGAAAGAGTTTTAGTTTTGGATAATGTTCAAGATCCTGGTAATTTAGGGACTATTATTAGAAGTGCTTTGGCTTTTAATGTTTCAACAATTATCTTATCTGAAAATACAGTTGATTTATATAATCCAAAAGTTTTAAGAGCAACACAAGGGATGATATTTCATATAAATGTAATTTCAAGGGATGTTGTTAATTGGCTTAGTACTATAGCTCATTTAGGTATTCCTATTTATGGTACTAAAGTTGATGCTGGTGAAGATGTTAGAAAGCTTACTGATGATGAGAAAAAAAGATTCGTTTTGATTGTAGGAAATGAGGGAAACGGTGTAAGTAACTCTGTCTTAGAACTTTGTAGTAAAAATCTTTATATTCCTACTAATGATAAGGTAGAAAGCCTTAATGTTGCGGTTGCGACTAGTATTTTACTTTATGAGTTGGGTAATTAATTATGAAGAATGTTTATGTAGGTAAAGTAGTTGGTACTCATGGTATTAAAGGGGAAATTAGAATAATTAGTGATTTTCAATTTAAAGATAAAGTGTTTGTTGTTGGTAATAGTTTGATTATTAATGATAAAGATTATGTAATAAGAAGTTATAGAAAACATAAGAATTTTGACATGGTTACTTTAAATGATTATAATGATATTAATGAAGTTTTATGTTTGGTTAGAAATAAAGTTTATTTTGATAAAGAAAAGTTAAATTTGAGTAATGAAGAAGTATTAGATGAAGATTTACTAGAATTTAAAGTTATTGATAAAGAGGGAAGAGTTGGAAAAGTAGTTGAAGTCTTTTTAGCTTCTCCTACCAATAAAATTATTAGGGTTATGTTTGATAAGGAATATTTAATACCAGTTTATTCACCGATGTTAAGGTCTATTGATAAGAGCAATAAATGTATTTATGTAGATATATTAGATTAGTAAAGGAGGTTTTTTATGAGAATTGATATTCTTACATTATTTCCAGATATGTTTAAGAATGTATTTGAAGAGTCTATTGTTAAAAGAGCTCAAGAATTAGGAAAACTTGAAATTAATATTGTTAATTTTAGAGATTATACTGATGATCCTCATAAAAAAGTTGATGATACTCCTTATGGTGGTGGAGCAGGTATGGTACTTACTTGTCAGCCTATATTTGACTGTGTTAATGCTTTAAAAACGAATGAGTCAAAGATAATTTTACTTACTCCGGATGGAGTTTTGTATAAACAAAAACAGGCATATGATTTGTCAAAAGAAAAACATTTAATAATTATTTCGGGTCATTATGAAGGCTTTGATGAACGAATTAGAAGTATATGTGATTTAGAACTTAGTATAGGCGATTATGTTTTAACCGGTGGTGAAATAGCTTCAATGGTTTTAGTTGATTCTATTGCGAGATTAATTCCAGGTGTTATTACAGAAGAGTCTCATATTAATGATTCATTTAATGATAATTTACTTGATTATCCTACATATACAAAGCCTAGAATATATAATGGTATGGAAGTTCCTGAAGTGTTACTATCAGGCGATCATAAAAAGATAAAAGAGTATAGAGAACAAGAAAGTTTGAAAAGGACACTTGAAAGAAGACCCGATTTATTAAATAAGTAGGTGAAGTTTTATGTATTCTATTAGTAGAAAAAAAGTAATAAAGAAGAAATGGAAACTTAAGAATTTTGAAAGTTTGTATAATTTGGATGGATTTTTGATGCCTTCTTCTAGAAATGGTTTTAATATTTGTGATCAAAAGATTACGCATATTAATGTTGTTGATACTGAACTAGCAAAACCTTTAGTGCGTAAATTTGTATCTACAAAATATAAAAAATTAATTAAAACTTTAACAGAATTACTGATAAGTGATGATGATTCAGGTGATACTTTTAGGCTAGCTCTTGATAAGATAGAAAAGTTTAGAATGGAAGTAAAAAATAAATATCGCAGATTTTTAGAACAAAAAGAATTAGAAATAATGGCTAAACAGTTGAGTGCCTTACAAAAACAGGCTAAACTTGAATTTGCTGAATTACAAAATAATTTGTTAAGTATGAATGAAATGGGAAAAGGTAAATAATTATATAGGAAGTTTTGTAATATTACTTCTTTTTATTTAGAAAGGGCTATTGCTGATGCGACGATATAAACTAAATAGAAAAGTACAGATTTATTTGTTAAGTATTTTTATAGTTGTTTTTACGGGACTTATAGTTAAAAGTTATTTTAGTTTTAAGATTAAGAATGTAGAGTTATTAGAAAATAGTAATGTTTCATATAAAGTGTATTTAAAAAATAGTACTAATTTTAATGATAATGAGAAAAAACAATATAATTTTAATATGATAGATATAATAAAAGCTAAATTTAATTATGATGTTAGTTTTAATAAATATGTAAGATATTCTTCTAAGTATTTTTTAAAAGCTAATATTGTCACAACGGACAGTCAAGGTAAGATACTAAATAATAGTTCTACAAGAATTACTGATGAGATGGATTTTAAAGATACTGGGTTTAAAATTAATTTTTCTAAGAATATAGATATTAATTATGGGCAGTATTATGGTTATGGAAAGACAATTAAAAGTAATTTTCCAACTGCGTCTAATGTTTTATTGAAAATTACTTTATATGTTGATTCGCTTGGTGAAAAATTAGAACTTTCGTCTTTAGAAATTCCATTAAATGATGGGATGATAGAAATTAAAGATAATAATATTAATGATAGAAAAAATAGGAAAAATGCTTATTGTTCTAGATGTTTTAGTTGGATAAGTATAGTTTGGCTTATTTTAGATATTGGTAGTATTGTTCTTTTAGTAAGGACTTTTATTGAATGTAAAAATAATGAAATAGAGGTTATTTAAAATGTTTTTTCTTTGTATATTGTTGATATACATGATATAATGTACTTGGTTTTATGTAGTAGTAATGAAGGGATGTAATTTATGACCAAAGAAGATTTAATTGAATTATCTAAAAAAATTGCTAGTATGGAGGATGAATTTCCTCATCAGCGTGATTTATATTTGAAAGGTTTGGTGGATGGAACATTACAAGGACCATTAACCGGGTATGCAACTATAGATAAGCCTTGGTTACGTTTTTATGATGAGAAAATTTTTGAAGCTGATGTTCCAAATATGAGTGCTTATGATTTTATGTCTAAAAGTAATTTTGGAAATGATGACTTAGTTGCTTTGTATTATTATGGTAAAAAATATACATATTCATCATTGATGAAAAAAATAGCAGAAGTTGAGAATAGCTTAAGAGCTTATGGAGTAAAAAAAGGAGATATTGTTTCTGTTGCTTTACCAAATGTTCCGGAAAATGTCTTTGTGTTTTATGCATTGAATAGAATTGGTGCTATGGCTAATATGGTTGATTTAAGAAAAAAAGGCGATATGTTAACATCAGCTATTAATGATGTTTCATCTAAATTAATGTTTGGCTGTGATTTATTCTTAAAAAATATAGATGAAGTAATAGATAAAACAACGTTAGAGAAAGTTGTTGTGGTATCTCCAGCTGCATCTTTGCCGCCAATTGTTAAGCAAATTTATAAATTATCCGATAAAACTGAAAAAGTTGAAAATCCTAAATTTGTTTCTTGGAACAATTTTGTTAATACAAAATGTTATCATGATGTTGTAAGAGAGAAAGTTGATGGAGATACACCGGCTTGTATTTTATATACATCTGGTACAACGGGTGCTGCTAAAGGTGTTGTTCTTACTAATAATAATTTCAATACTATGGCTGTTCAATATCGAAATTTAGGTATTGAGTATAATAAAGGTGAAAGATTCATGAACCAGGTACCACCATTTTTGGCTTACAACTTGGTTGTTTCTACTCACATGCCTTTATGTTTAGGACTTGATGTTATAATGTTTCCTAATTATGAACCTGATAAATTTGCTGAAAATGTTATGAAATATAAAATAAAGCATGTTTTGGCTGGCCCTGCAGATTGGACTAATTTTTTAGAAAATGAAAAAGTAAATAAAAAAGATTTAAGTTATTTAGTTTCCATGGGTTCTGGAAGTGATAAAATTAATTCTGATTTGAAAGAAAAAATTAACGAAAAAATAGCATCTAGAGGCGGACAACATAAGGTTCTTGAAGGTTATGGTCAAACAGAAGTTTCTTCTGCAGCTTGTACTAATTTACCTAATGTTGATATTAGAGATAGTGTTGGTGTACCTTATCCAATGATGAGTATAGGAATATTTGATGATGATAATTGCGAACTATTATATGGACAAAAAGGTAACATTTGTATATCTGGTCCATCTATGATGAAGGAATATTTTAATAATCCAGAGGCTACAGCAGAAGTAATGGTTACACATGATGATGGAACTGTTTGGATACATACTGGTGATTTAGGATATATGGATGAAAATGGCGTTTTATATTTATCTGGCCGAAAGAAAAGGGTAATAGTTAGACATGACGGTATTAAAATTTCTCCTTTTGATATTGAAAAAGTAGTTGATAGTTTAGATTTTGTTGGGGCGTCTTGTGTTGTTGGTGTTGATGATATTGAACATGGAGCTGGCTCTGTTCCTTGCATTAATATTGTACCAAGTGAAAATTCAAATTTATCTGATGAAGAAATGAAGCAATATGTTATTGATATGTGTGCCCTTCAGTTAACTGATAAATATTGTATTGGTGAGGTTAATGTTATGAATGAATTACCATTAACTCCAGTAGGTAAAGTTGATTATAGAAAATTAACTGATATATGTAATGCAAAAATAAAAGGTGAAGATAAAAAGGTTTGTGTAAAAAAGTAAATAAAAGGTGGTTGTAAGAGATGACTGGCAGTATAATTTTTTCTATTTGTAGCTTTGTTTATATTGTTTTAATAGGAATTGTATATTTGTCTAAATCTAGAATGAAAAATGAAGAAAATAGACTTTATATTTATCTTATAGTAGCTAACTTTGCAGGTTTAGCTATTGAAGTGCTTTCTACTTTATTAAGATATAAATTTCCTGATTTAACATTTCTATTTAATTTATGTTTGAGATTAATATTGGTTTATTTTATCGTATGGCCGTATATGTTTTTATTGTATATAATTTCTGTTTGTAAAAAAAGAAATATTAACAGAAAAATATCAGTACCAATATTGTTAGCTGAAGTTTTGATTACATTTATACTACCTTTTAGCATAAAATACAAAAATGGTATAGTTTCATATACTTATGGTTTGGGCGTAAATGTTAATTATATTATTGGTGTTATTGATATGATTTTGTGTCTATATTTTATAATTAGATATCGTAAAAATATGGGATATAAAAAAATGCTGCCTGTTATTTTGTTTTTAATTCTTGGTTCTATTTCTGCTTTAATTAATAAATATAATCCTGAACTTCTTATTATGTCTAGTGTTGAAACTTTGATTACGGTTTTAATGTATTTCACAATTGAAAATCCAGATATGAAAATGGTTGAGGCTTTACAGAAGGCTAAAGATGATGCGG
>CAVKYO010000055.1:0-4204 GCA_963660495.1 Acidaminococcus fermentans | reverse complement strand
CTAAACAAAAAAAGAGATACATTATATAAAAATATCTCTTAAGTTAATAACATTGCCAATTAGTCCCCAATTTATAGCCCCAATGATAGTAATAACTAATAATACTTTTTGCACAGTTTCCATAACATCCCTCCTATTTATATATTTAACAAATATACAAAAAAATATACAAAAAAAGTAGAAATAATCTACTTTATCCTTCTAACTCCAATAATAACAGTACCAGAACCAGAAATCCAAGAATTAACATCACTAAGTATAACACCGCGTAACGGATTAGCAGCGTGTATCATCTTACCATTACCCACATATAAAGCCGAATGTGTAGATGTACCATCACTATAACCAAAGTTTAAAATATCACCTGGTAAAATATTACTATATGAAACTCCAATACCATCATAAAGTTGTGTACTAGAACTTCTACTAATTAAATAACCAAGTTGTCTATAAATATATTGTACAAAGCCAGAACAATCAAATGCATCAGGACCAGTTCCACCATACACATAAGCTTTACCAAGTAATGAGTAAGCAATATCAACAGCTCTATCTCCAACACTTCGTTCATTAACAACAATATTATAACTTAAACTACTTAAATTCCCATTTTTATCAACAGCATCTACTATAACCTCATAAGTACCAGGAACATTATAATTATAATCACTATAAACAGTATAATAATCTACTAAATCCTCAGTAACGTTTGAAGATTCCACAAAAGAAATATCTCCATCTACATCATCATAAACCTCTGAAATATTATCAACAAGATCAATACTATCACCCTGATCAACAACAATAGTTTCTTCCTTAACTACTATCGTAGGAGCAACGCTATCCTTAATTTCAACTGAAACCGGTATTTCCTTAGATATATTCCCTTTAGAAACAATAAGAATCAATTCCTGTTTTCCAACCTCATTAGTCACTATATCTTTCTTAACAGAAACAATTTTTCCATCAACATTATTAATTAATTTATTCAAATCATAATTTGGACTACCATACTCTACAACAGGTGTCTTAACAGTATCAATTTTAATACTATCATAAGTTTCCCTGTACAAAAGAGTATATATACCAAGTGTCATTACAATTAAAGTCAAAGCAACAAACATAAGTCGACTAATCGACTCAGAATCATTCCTCATAATAATTCCCCCTGAGGTTTGTTATTATACCATCATTACCAAGCCTTGTCAAAAAATTCACAACCTTACTCCACAATACTAGTATATTCTTTATCTAACATTTGATACTTATCAGCTATTTTAGTACCGTCAAGTTTTTCTAAACAATACCAGCCCTTTCTAAACATCAACTCATAAACTTCTCTTTGCATACTAGCAATTTTCAAAAAAACTTCCCTATATAATTGATACAATTTTTCACTACTAGCTTCAGTCATTGCTACTACATAATTCTTCTCCATTTCCTTTAAAGTAGATAATAATGAACTTAGGTAATCTTTATTATTTAAAGAAACACCTTCAGGAACTTCAACTTTTACATTACATATCTTATTATTCATAACTAATTCCTCCCAAAATATCTAAAACACTATTTAAATTATCATCAAATAATTCACAAGCTCTTTCCATAATATCGATTATCTCTTTATCATTAATACTACTAATAGAATCATTTGCACATTTTAAAGCACCATAATTCCATTGAAACATATCACTTAAATAATCTAAATCCTTCCCTGTTAAAATATTATTAGGAACTTCAGCATATTGTCCATTCATATATTTTCCTCCTCAATAGTATTTTGAACAAAAAAAAGAAATTTAAACAAAAAAAGATTCTCAAATCAGAGAATCTAATATACTACTTTTCTAACAACTTAGATATTTCTTTAATATTATTTTTAAATATAATAACATCTATTATACTAGAAATTGAATTAACAGTTATTAAAATACCCAAATATACAGTTAAAGCCATAGTACCAATACTAGGATAAATTATAATAATTATACCAGATATAATAGCAATCAAAGCACATATAAATAAAGAAAGCCAAGTATTATATTCATATTTTTTTAGTAATAAAGAAACCCTTAAATCTAATGTAGCTTTAGTTACCATAATTACACCAATAACAATAGGAAATAAAGTCTTCACAATATCTGGATTAAGTAACATAATAATTCCAAATAGTAGTTCTATAATACCAAGTGTTAAAAAGCTTGAAAAGAAGAAACTCATCTCTTTTTCAATTATAAAATAGATACCATTGACTATTAATATAACTGCTAAAACATAAGTTATAGTCGTAAAAGAAACATCTGGAAATATGATAAATATCATTCCAATCACAAACATTAACACAGATATTACAATGGATGAATTTAAAAACTTATTTAATCTATTAAGCATAATTTACTCTCCCTTCTAACATAATTATATATTTTTTATATAACCAATGTAAATTCTAAAAAATTAATATCCAACAAATCAATTTATCTGTTGGATATTATTATAACCAGAAAACTAATATTTATTATGGTTCCATCCTACTTGGTCCTCTATATATAAACATAGTTTCTTTTAAAGAACCAGTACCTAAAAGTAACATTGTTATTCTATCAACTCCAATAGCAAATCCACCATGTGGAGGACAACCGTATTTAAAGAATTCAAGATAAAATTTAACATCATCATTAAGGCCTTTTTCTAAAGCTTGACTACACAATGTCTCATAATTATTTTCACGTAAAGCTAAAGTAGTAGTTTCGCATCCTTTCCAAATCAAGTCTGCTCCTTGTGGAATACCATTAACTCTTTTATGATAAAAAGCACGTTTTTTAGAACTAAAATCTGTAATAAAAACAAATTCATGTCCGTATCTTTCCATTATATATTTAGAAGCTAATTTTTCAGACTCTGAATTCATATCACCAACATCTTCATAATTCATTTTAAATCCATATTGTTCTTCTAAAACTTTATATAATTCTTCCAATTTAATTCTAGGAAATGGTTTAGTAGGAACAACAACGTCTACTCCAAACAATTTTTTTATCTCATCACCATATTTTTCTTTAATTGCACTAAGTCCAACTATAAATAAATTCTCTTCAAAATCCATTAACTCATCAAGAGACTCTAAATAACTAATCTCAATATCGAATGAAGTAAACTCTGTAGCATGCCTATAAGAATTAGAATTTTCTGCTCTAAATGCAGGAGCAATTTCAAATACTCTTTCAAATCCAGAACACATAGCCATCTGTTTATAAAACTGAGGGCTTTGTGCTAAATAAGCCTTTCTATCAAAATATTTAACCTCAAAAACTGAAGATCCAGATTCACTAGCTGTACTAATAATTTTAGGAGTATGAATTTCTATAAAATCATTTTTAACTACAAATTCTCTCATCGCATTAATTAAACATGTTTGAACTTTAAACATAAGAAGATTCTTTTCATTTCTTAAATCTAGAAATCTATAGTTCAACCTTGTATCTAATAGTGTGGACTTACTATCTTTATAATTAATAGGTAATTCTCCTAAACATTTACTAGTAACAACTATCTTTCTTGGTATTATCTCCATGCCATTAAGTTTTACCTTATCATTTTCAAATAATTTTCCTGTAACTTTAACAGTACTTTCAGGAATCAAATCTGAAACAATAGCATTTAACCTTTCATTATCTTCATTTTTTTCAACAGTTACTTGTACTTTACCAGTACTATCTCTAACTACTAAAAATTGCACATATTGCAAATCACGAACATTTTCCACAAATCCTTCAATACTTATTTCTTCATTAAAATGTTCTTTTAAATTTTTAAAACTTATTTTCTTCATTATCACACCTCCGCAAATATAAAAATTTAAATAAAAAACAGTAATATTATCCACAAGGGACGAATTACTGTTATATCCGCGGTACCACCCAATTTATTATATAAATATATAATCACTTAAAATAGATAACGGTTTTAACCGACTTATTCTAATATTATTTCAAATAAGTAGCTCCTAGGTGTCTTTCCTTAAAATAACTAGTTATCTTTCACCAGATACGACAACTCTCTGCAATAGTTATTAAAAGTACTCTTCCTACTCACAGCTGATAGAAATATTCTACCATAAAACTTAAAAAAAGTCATTTTATTTCTTATATAGATGGTGTAAAATTATTTGGGGAAAGGCACAAAAAAAGAAAGACCAATGTTATAA
>CAVKYO010000054.1:0-26797 GCA_963660495.1 Acidaminococcus fermentans | reverse complement strand
AAATATGAATAAAATAATTAGTACGGTAGCGACTATCGGAATTTAAGCCTATGGAGAATAGAGGTTACTCTATCTGTGAAGTAGGAAATTTGATCGGTGACGACCAAAAAACGACAAATTTAAATTTTATAAATTGAAATTTGTCTTTTGTTCTTTGACGATTATATTAAAAGTTTAATGACATTTATTAGCGTAGTTTCAGCTGCGATGACTATAGCGTTAAGAGATTTTATACTTAATTTTTTCTGTGGTATTTATATTAAATTTAAGAAACCTTTTAAAGTAGAAGATCGTATACAAATAGAAGATATTAAAGGAGACGTTATGAGTATTTCAACATTTAGTTTTGAAATACTAGAAGTATCTACTAAGGAAGATAATGGGCAATCTACTGGTATAGTTATACATTATCCTAATTCTACAATTATTTCTAAGCCAGTTAAAAATATTAATAAAGGATTTAAATATATATGGAATGAAATAATTATTAAAGTTAATTTAGATTGTGACTTAGTTAATAATAAAAAAGAAATATATAAAATAGTTAATAGTTTAGATACAGTTAAGAATATTCCTAGAAAGATGAAAAATTTAATAGAAGATGTTAATACTACTAATAGAATTTATTTTAATAAATTAGAGCCTATTATATATACTAGGATTGTTGATAATCATGTGGAACTTATACTTAGATATTTGATGCATCCTAAGAAAGCTAGATATATAGAAAGTGTTATTTGGAATAAAATTTATTTAGCTTATAAAGATGGAAAGATTAATCTTTATACTGGTGATTAATCTTTTTCTTTTTCAATGAATAAGTTTTTATTTTTATATAAATCTTCATTGGTAGGATTTATTTTAATTGCTTTATTTATAAAGTAAATGGCATAATTATATTTTCTTTGATAATAGTTTGATATTGCTAGAAGTACATAAATTGTTTCATCCCAGGCAAATACTTCATTTATATAAGTTTTAGGATGATATGTTATAGTTAAGGCTTTTAAACAGTATTTGTCAATGTCTAAATAGTTTTTTTCATGATAAGCAAGAAGAGCTCTTTCTACATATGGTTCTCTTAGATATGGAGTTTCTTGTATGGCTTTTTTTAGGTATGATTTAGCTTCTTTAAAATTATTTAGATTTAAGTAGCTTCTAGCAATGAAACGCATAGAGGCAGAACGTTCATCTTTCCAAGTAGCAGTTTTTAAAGAGAGATGTTTTTTTAATGTTTTAATACATTTTTTATAGTAGCCATAGTACATGTATTCTCTACCTAAGTAGTGCATGTTACGATCATTACTTGGATCTTCTTTTACAGCTAGTTCTAATAATGGAAGATAACTTTTTCTACTTTTGTTTATGTCTGGATAATGGTTTAGGACTATGTCATTTATTATTATTTGGTTTTCTTTTGTTGAAGATGATAATACTTCATGAACTGGGTTTATCCAAGTATAGTTATTTCTGGTATGAATTTTATCTGTATAAAAAGTAACTTCAGGTATATTGTTTTTATTTAATTTCCAATTATATGTATATCTGGCTCTTGTTGTATCTTTTTGCCAGGCTTGTTCTAGACGTTTTCTCCAACCTTTTTCAAAGACTTCGTCTAAATCTGTACAAACACATATGTCTGTATCGAGAGGGACTAAGTTTAAAGATTCATTACGAGCTACATCAAAACGCCAAGGTATTATTTCTTTTATTTTGACATGGACATTATTTTCTTTTAAGAGTTTTACCGTATTATCTGTTGAACCAGTATCTAAAACATATATTTCATCTGCTTCTTTCATGGATTCAGTCCAACGTTTGACAAATTTTTCTTCATTTTTAGAAATGGCATAAACACATATTTTCATTATTTTCCTTTCCTATAGACAGATTTTGTCATAAAAATATTTATTTTTTCTTTATTTATGGTATTATTATATTAGATGATAGGAGGAGTTCATTTATGAAATGTGTTAAGTTAAAAGATGTTAGAAAATTTGAGGTTTCAGAAATTGATGAACCTGTTAGTGTTGATGGTAGTGTTTTAATTGATGTTAAAAAGTCAGGTATTTGTGGCTCTGATATTCATTACTGGGATATTGGTGAACCTGCTGGATTAGTTATGGGACATGAGTATTCTGGTGTTGTTTATAATCCTGGTAGTAGAGAAGATTTAAAAGTAGGAGATAGAGTAACTGCTTTACCTATTTCACCATGTGGACATTGTAGTGCTTGTTTAACAGGTAATCCACAATATTGTCCTGAAACTTGGTCTCATGCTACGGGTCTTTCTTTGACTAATCCTGGAGCTTTGGCACCTAAAATGGCTATTAGACCTGATATGGTATTAAAAGTACCTGATAATGTTACTGATGAAGAAGTCGCTATGGTTGAACCTAGTGCTGTTGGATTGCATGCTGTACATTTAGCTGATATAAAAATTGGTGAGAAAGTATTAATCATTGGTGGAGGTATCATTGGCCTTGTTTCGGCAATGTTTGCTAAGATGGAAGGAGCTAGTTATGTAGCTTTATCTGAGACAAATGATTTACGTGGTAAGAAGAGTGTTAAACTAGGAGTTTGTGATGAATGGTTTGACGCTAAGGATACTAAGATGTTAGAAAAAACTACGCAAATTACTAATGGTGGATTTGATGTTGTTATTGAATGTTGTGGAAACTCACCTGCAGTTAGTTCAGCTTTAATGGCTGTTAGACCAGGTGGTAGAGTTATCTTAGTTGGTGTTTCTTTAGGAACAGTTACAATACCTACAATTGTTTCAGTTATGAGAGAATTAACTATTAAAGGTTCAATTGCTTATACAAAAGAGGAGTTCCAAACTTGTATTGATTTAATGGCAAGTAAGAAAATAGATACATTAAAATTTGTTGATGATGTAGTTTCTTTAGAAGAAGTTCAAAAGGCATATGAAAGATTAACGTCTGGTAAAGATGACGCTGTTAAAATACTAGTTGATCCTAATAAATAGAATTGATGGTGATTAGTTATGAAATTTGATGAAATGGTTTCAAAAAGTAAAAGTACTAAGAAGTCTTTTAATACTAAAATGTTATTTCTAGCAGTAGTAGGAATACTTGGTATTATCTTGGTTATTTATGTATTTACTTCTATTAGTTCTAGTAAGAAAACTATTGAAATAACTAGTTTGGATAAAAATAGTCGATTAGTACAAAGTTTATATACGACAGTTCATGATTTTAAATCTACTTCTCCTTATTGGATGTATGATGGTGAAAATAGTAGTTTGATATCTAATATGTCTGAGAGTAATAAAATGGTACTTGCATATTTAAATCTTAAGGGAGTGGACTTTTTAGAAGCAGAGGACTGTAGTAGTTTACCTAGTGAAAATGCTTATGGGAAATTAGTTTGCAGTGATAGAACTATTATTAAAAGAGAAGATGTTGAAAGATCATATCAAGAAGTATTTGGTGATGGATTTTTAATGAGTACAGATGTTAATATTAAGGTAAATCCAGATAATGATACATATGTATATATTGAAGATGTTGATTCTTATGTTTTGTATACTCAAGGTTCTAAGGATGATTTGTTCTCTAAAGATTTTACATATAATTATGATATATATAAAGCTGAAAAAGAGGGAGATGTTGTTAGGGTATATGAATCATTAGATGTAGAAGATAAAACTGGTTCTATAGTTGAAAGTGCTAAATATCTTTATACATTTAAGATGTCTGATGATAATTTATATACTTTTTATAGTATTGAAAGTGTAAAATAAGTGGATTTTTCTACTTATTTTTTAGGTTATATAGTGTGTGCCGATACCTTGGTGCAAAATTTTATGAATAAGAAGAGTAAAAGTTATTGTTTGATTTAGAGTATTTTTTATAAGTGCTTTTAAGTTAACGACTGTGAAATTTGCATAATGAAATGTATGAAATTTGCACAATGAAAAGTATGAAATTTGCATAACAAGCTTGTTATATAGTTTTAAGTATGATAAAATTATTTTGAAATGAAGAGGTGATACTATGCCACTTACAAAGAAAGGGTATACAAAAAGATTAATTGATGATGAAATAGAAGAATTACTAAATATGTTTGGGGCTATTAGCATAGAGGGACCTAAGTTTTGCGGAAAAACTTGGACTGCTTTAAATCATGCAAATTCTTTTGTTTTATTAACTAAATCTGATAATCCTAATTCGGATTATCAAAAGGCATTAATAGATAGAAGTTTGATTTATACAAATGATTATCCGGAATTATTGGATGAATGGCAATCAATAGTTCAAATATGGGATGATGTTAGAACAAAATGTGATGAAGATGGTAAGAAAGGAAAATTTATTTTATCTGGTTCATCTGTTCCGGCAAATCAAATGGATATTTTTCACTCGGGAGCAGGAAGAATATATAAATTAAATATGTATACAATGTCTTTATATGAATCTGGTGATTCTTCAGGTTTAGTTTCTTTAAATTCTTTATTTAAAAATGAAAATATTAATGTTAATTTAAAAGAGAAACCAAATTTAGCTAAATTTGCTGATTTAATCATAAGAGGTGGCTGGCCTGCAAGTTTAGAATTTGAGGCTAAAAATTATTATAGATTACCAGAAAGTTATATTACGGATGTTCTTGATCATGATATTTTTTATGATGGCGTTATTAGGGATAAAAATAAGATGAGAATGCTTATGAAGTCTTTAGCAAGAAATGAATCAACTTTAGTTTCTAATGAAAAACTTATAAATGATATTTCTGAATTCAATAATAATTGCGAATATTCTATAAACAGAAATACTGTTTCTGATTATTTATCAATATTAGAAAATATTCATATGATTAAAAATCAACTTCCATTTTCGGAAAAAATAAGGTCAAGTATTAGAGTTGGTAAAAGTGTAAAAAGACATTTTATTGATCCTTCTTTAGCTTGTTCTTTATTAGGCCTTAAGCAAGAACATTTAATGAAAGATTTAAATTTATTTGGTTTTATGTTTGAATCATTAGTTGTTAGAGACTTAAGAATTTATATTGAACATTTAGGTGGAATGATTTATCATTATCATGAGAATAATACTGGTTTTGAAGTGGATGCAATTGTTGAATTAAGGGATGGTACATTTGGCGCTATAGAAATAAAATTAGGTGTTGGAGCAATTGATGAGGCAAGCAAGAATTTGTTGCAATTTAAAAATAACTGTGTAACAAGTCCAGCATTTTTATGTGTAGTATGTGGAATGATAGATTATGCATACCAAAGAGATGATGGTGTGTATGTAGTTCCAATAACAGCTTTAAAACCTTAGAACTTTTCTTTTTATAGTATTGAAAGTGTAAAATAAGTGGATTTTTCTACTTATTTTTTAGGCTATAGTTGTTTTAAAAATATGGATATTATCATAACTTATTATAGAATTATAGGTGATTTGTTATGAATGTTTCTATTGATATTACTGATGGAATTGGTACTATAAATTTAGCTGATGGTAATTATGATGTTTCTACTAATGTTCTTGGTTATAATAATTCTTCTATTAGTCCTAAAAGTATTTTAGTAACTGAAAAAGATGATACAAAAGAATTAGTAATTTCTGCGTCTGGTACTTTAACTTTACACTTGGTTGAGACTGATACTGATATACCGATACTTGGTGCTAAATTTTATAGATGTAGTTCTTATGGCGTTATATACGGTAATGTTATAACGACTGATGATTTTGGTAACGCTACATTTAATAATGTTCCTTTTTCAGAATTTAATTCAGTTTATATTTATTTTAGGCAAATAGAAAGTGATGGTAAACATAATTTTGATGATAATATTAAAAGAATACTTGTTGATAAAAAGACTAAGATTGTTGACGTTTATAATACTTTGGTTAGTTAAGAAGAATAATGTTTATAATTGTGATTTTTGTAATATTTAATATGAGACTTTATATGAAACAAAGTAGGATGTAGTAATTGGTTTAAGAAACTTATTAATTTTTTTTTCTTTTCTGTTGTATTTTTCTTGACTGATATTCTTGTCTTAGCTTATAATTATATGGTAAAATATAATAGAGGAGGATATGAAAGATGGAAAAAGAAAGAGGATTTAGAGTAATTGCTGTTATAGCTTTGATGGTTGCTGTTGTTGGTTTAACAATTGGTTATGCTGCATATTCAACTACATTAAAAATTAATGGTACAGCTAATGTTGATCCAGCTGTTTGGGATGTAAAGTTTGCTTATACTAATACAACTGATACAGCTTTAAAAGCTACTAAAACTGGATTTGCTGTTGTTAATACTGAAGCTACTTTAACAGAAACACAAGTTTCAGGGTTTGATGTTACATTAAAAGCTCCTGGAGACTCTGTTACTTATAATTTCTTAGTAGCTAATAAAGGTACTCTTGATGCTGAATTATCTACATTTACCATGGGTAGTTTAAGTTGTGCTCCAGCTACTGGAAGTAAAGCTACTCAAGAAGAAGCTACAGCTGTATGTAATGAACTTACTTATTCATTAACAGGAGTAACAGCTAACAGTGTATTAGAAGACGGTACATCAACACCAGTTACTTTAACACTAGCTTGGAAATCAACAGGTACAGCTACTGCTTCAGATGATATAGCAATTACTGTTGGTGAGACAACATTAATCTATACACAAGCTGATAATCAATAATATTAATTAGGGAGTTGAAAGCTATGAAAAAGAGTCATTTAAGAGTAGTTCTTACATTGCTATTTACTATGATTATTTTACTTGTAAATAGCTTTCTTGTTCCTATATTAAATAAGTATACATTATTTATACTTATAACATTAACATTAATCTTACTATCATTCTTAGTAGGATTTACGATAGATAAAAATAGATATAATAAAGATATAATATTAACAATACTAATGTGTATTTTATTTTACTATGTATTAATATATGTACTTGGTTTCTTTACAGGATTTAGTAGAAACGTATTTAATTTAAAACTATATAGTATAATTGATAATATTTTACCTGCTATACTATTAATAATTTCTACGGAACTATTAAGAAATACAATTAATTCTAAAATAAAAGATAAAATATGGATATTAGTATATTCAGTTTTTGTGTTTACATTAATTGATACAACATTCATTATATATTCAATGGATTATACTAAAATATCTTCATTATTAATACTGTTAGGATTATATGTATTACCTAGTTTAAGTAAAAACTTTTTACTTACATATTTATCATATAAAGTAGGTTATAAATCGACAATAATATATAGATTATTAATGGAAATACCATTATATATTTTGCCTATAATACCTAACTTTGGTGATTATGTTAACTCAGTTGTATATATAATTGTACCAGTATTTATATTTAATATTATTAGAAGAATGTTTGATAAAAATAATACTTCAGAAATAAAATTATCTAGACCTAAACATACAGGTTTAATTATTAAAGTTACTAGTATTTTATTAATTGGACTTTTAGTATGTTTAAATACAGGTTTCTTTAAATATCAATTTATTGTTATCGCAACAGGATCTATGACACCTAATATAAATAAAGGTGATGTTGTTTTACTAAAGAAACTTAGTGAGGGAGAAATTAGAAATTTAAAAGAAGGGGAAATTTTAGTATTCAAACAAGATGGTAAATTAGTAGTTCATAGAATTTCTAGAATATATAAATCTGGTGAAGAAATGTTTTTTAAAACTAAGGGTGATCATAATAATGATGAAGATAACTACTTAATAGAAGTTAATCAAGTACTTGGTACTGTAAATCATAAAATTAGATATTTAGGTTATCCTACAGTTATGTTATATGAAAAAATGAATGGATAAAATGGAGGTGTATTATGATGAATTTCAAAGAAAAGTTTAAATCTTTAATTACAAAGATAAAAGATATTTTAGATAATAAATTTGGAAGTAATACATTTAAATTAATCTTTGGAGTTGGTTTAGTAGCAGTTCTTTCATGTTTTGCTTTAATATTATTAATAAAATCATTCTATAATAAGTCATTTGATTACTTAAATTATACAGAAACTAGTAAGACAGATTATACAGTTAATTTAAAGAAAAATGATTATTATGAAGTAGAATCATTACCATCTGGTATGAATTATATTGCTTCATTAATAAAAAATATAGATGTAAATTTTGATTATACATTTAATACTAATAAAGATGTAAGATATAGTTTTGTATATTATGTAGAAGCAATTACAAGAGTATATGGTGATAAAGATAAAGCTACAATATTATATGAGAAAAAGGAAGATCTTACACAGAAAAAAGCAGTTAATAAAAAAGACATTCAAAATGCATCATTTAAAAAGAAAATAACAATAGATTATGCTAAATATAATAACTTCGTAAATTCATTTAAAACATCATATGGATTAACATCAGATAGTGATGTAACAATAATATTACATGTTATAGGTACAGCAAGTAATTCAGACTTTGATAATAGTATTAATATTAACGGACAAGCTAAAGTAGTTATTCCTTTAACAGAACAAACAATATCAGTAGTAATAGATAGTAATAATATAAATGATCATGGAGAATTAACAAAAAAAGCTAACTTTAATATAATGAATGTTTTATATGTAAGTTTTGCGATTATGATTATATTAGTAGATATACTTATTATTTATAAATTAGTATTAATAATAGATAAATATTTAAAAAGTATATCTATGTATGAAAAGAAGTTACGTAGAATATTAAGAGAATATGATAGCATTATTGCTAATGTCGAAAATAATATAGATACTACTAAATATCAGTTTGTAAAAGTATCTTCATTTGAAGAATTATTAGATGTACATGATAATGTAGGAAGTCCTATATTATTTAGGGAAGTTGTTCCTGGTAAATGTAGTCATTTTATAATTATTAGTGATAATATTTTATATAGATATGTTTTAAATAGTATAGATAAAGATATTTAATATTAATATATTGGGAGGTCTTAGTATGAGAAAAAATAAAAGAACAACAAAAAATAATACTAAACTTGGTTCTTTTGCTTTTCTTGTTACCTCTTTTTTTGTTTTGTTTTTAACTTTAGGTTATTCCGCAACATCTTCTTCTTTAGCAATAAATGGTGCTGGTATAGTTAGATCTATGACTGATGTACGTATTACTAATGCTGTTGTTTCTGGTACATCTAATTTAGGTAGAGTTAATAGTAATTCTGATTATTCAGTTAATACGTTTACTTCTGATATACAGTTAAGAGCTATATATTCTACTGTATCTTTTGATATTACTGTTACTAATTTATCTTCTAGTAATGTATTAATTACTAATGTTGAAAATAAAAGTTTTTCTAATGATCGTATTTCTTATAGTTTTACTAATATGGAAATTAATAAGACTATAATACCTGCTGCTTCTGAGTATACTTTTACTGTTAAATTTAGTTTTTCTAATGATACTATTTCTAAATTATTATCTTCATCATTTGAAGTTTTACAAGAGTTCTTTAATGGAGCTAATTCTAATTTAGTGTCTACTTTGGAGTTTACTTTTTATAAGTTACCACAGTATGTATATGAAATTAATGCTGTACCAAGTGATGCTTTAGTTGTACTTAAAAAAGGTGATGAAGTATTAGAAACTGGTACTGGATCTGTTAGTAGATTAGTTGATGAGCGTACTGAAGTTACTTGGTCTGTAAGTAAGGATGGATATTATACACAATCTGGTACTGAGACAGTTATGAGTGCTGTTACTAAGAATATTGAACTTGTTGAGAAAAATGAATATAATTTTACAGTTGTGCCGACTCCAACTGATTCTGTTGTTACTATAAAGTCTGGGGATGATGTTTTAGTAACTGGTTCTGGAACGCAGACTTGTACTGTTAAGGATTTAACTACTGTTAGTTATTCTGTTGAAAGGTTTGAATATTATAGTAAAACTGGTACTTATGATATTTCTGGTTCTGATTATTCTGTTAGTGTTAGTTTGGATCAGATGCCTTGGGCTACTGGTACTTTTGTAAATACTAATAGAAAAGAGGAGACTACTAAAGAGGATACTATTTATCATCCTGGTTATTATTTAATTGAGATGTGGGGTGGTAAAGGTGGAGAATATATGCGTGCTTCTGATAAGGGAGCAGGGTACAGAGGAGAAGCTGGATATATTTATGCTGTTGTACAGTTGAATTATAATCAAAAGATTTATTATACTTTAGGTGGTAATTCTCGTGATGGTGAGGCTACTGGTACATCAAGAGGTGGTGCTAATGGCGGTGGCTATGGTGGTGCTACTTATGCCGGTGGTGGCGGTGGTTATTCTGCTTTTGCTATTGATACTACTTCTATTAATGAATCTACAATTAATTCTGGTAATGTTCTAATGATTGTTGCTGGAGGAGGTGGAGGAGGAGGTTCTTCACTTGTTTCTGGTAAGCCAGGTGATGGTGGAGATGCTGGTAATATGAATAGTACTAGTACTGTTATTTCTATTGGAACAGTATTTCATGGAGAAGACGGTACATTAAATAATGCTAAGACTGGAAAAAATGGTCTTGGTGGTACATATGTCGCAAGATCAAACTCTAGTGCAGGAGAGGCTGGTACTTTGTTATCAGGAGGAGAAGGTTCTGGTAATGGAGGCGGTGGCGGCGGTGGCTACTACGGCGGTGGCGGTGGTGGAGGTGCTGGTACACTTTCATCAAACCAAGCCGGTGGTGGTGGCGGCGGGTCATCATTAATTTCTAATAAATGTATATTTACTGGACTTTCTTCAACTACAACTTCAAAACTAGTTGGTACTAATCCTAGTTCATCAGGAGGTGCTATTGTTATTACTTATTTGGGTAGTAGTTATTAAAAAGATTCTTAGGAGTCTTTTTTTTTTAACAAAAATTATTTTTTTTCATAAATTATATTGAGGTATAATTATGAAAAAATTTAAAATTAAATGTTCTTATAGTAATGGTATTTCTATTACTAAGTTTAATGTAAAAATATTTGATAGTAATAATTGCTTTATAACTAGTTTGAATAGTTGTGATGGATGTGTTTTATTTAGTCCTACGTGTTATGGTGTTTATAATATTATTATTTCATTTTCAGGATGTTCTTATATTACTAAGTTATATTTAGATGATAATACTAATTGTAATATTAGGTTGTGTTTTGATATTTTTGCTGATAAAAAAAGTTTTACTTTTAGATTAACTGATGAATTTTATCCTGGTTTACCTATAGAGAAGGGAGAATTATTTTTATGGAATATATAGTTTCTATTAATAATGGTGTTGGAACTAAGGAGTTTGTTGAAGGAAATTATCTTGTTAGTGCTAGTGTGTTAGGTTATGATAGTACTACTTTAAATCCTAGTCGTATTACAATATCTTCTGATACTTCGTCACTTGATTTTAATCTTGCGGCAACTGGTAAGTTAACTTTACATGTATCTGAAACAGGAGAAGATTCTGGTAGTCCTGTTACTGGTGCGATATTTTATAGGTGTGATTCTTTAGGTAATGTTTATGGAGATGCTATTACTACTGATAGTGTAGGTAGTGCAACATTTTTACATGTTCCATATGCTAGTAGTAATGCACCATATGTTTATTTTAAACAAGTATCTGGGGATTTAGGTCATACTTTTAATAAAGAGGTACAGAAGATAATGTTAACTAGTGAAGAGACTACTATGGAAATACAAAATGCTAAGGCACCTGAGAGGACTTTTAAATTGACTGATGCTAATTATTCGGGACTTCCAATTGAGTCTGGTGAAATTGTTTTAAAAGAAGTAGTTTGATAATTTGAAGTAATATGATATACTTGTTATAGTAGATTATGATAGTGAGGTTGTAGTATGAAAGATGAAAATAAAGAAAAGAGTCATTTAAATGAGTTTGGATATGCAGAAGTAATTGGAACTTCTATAATTATTGCTTCTAGTGCGTTCTTTATTGCTGGTATGTTAATAGCGTTATTGAGTTAGGAGTTTAAGAAAAAGGAAGATTTTAGTTAATCTTCTTTTATATTAAAAATAAATTGGCACTCATTATTGACAACTGCTAAAAATAGTGTTATAAGTAAAATGTAGGGAGATGATTACATGGAAAAACATGAATTTAAATCTGAATCTAAGAGACTTTTAGATTTAATGATTAATTCAATTTATACTAATAAAGATATATTTTTAAGAGAGTTAATTTCTAATGCTTCAGATGCACTAGATAAGTTATATTATCGTTCTTTAACAGATAAAAAAGTAAAAGTAAAGAAAGATGATTTATATATACGTTTAGATATTGATAAAGATAAACGTACTTTAACTATTACTGATACTGGTTGTGGTATGAGTAAAGAAGAACTTGAAAGTAATTTAGGTACTATTGCGAAGTCTGGTACACTTGCTTTTAAAGAAGGTATGAGTAAGGATGAGAAAGTTGACGTTATAGGTCAGTTTGGTGTTGGATTCTATTCAGCTTTTATGGTTAGCGATAAGATTATTGTTACATCTAAATCTATTGATAGTGATGAAGCTTATACATGGGAAAGTGAAGGAGCAGATGGTTATACTATTAAGAAAACTAAAAAGGCTGATTCTGGTACTAAGATAGTATTACATATTAAAGAGGATACAGAGGAAGAAGATTATTGTAAGTACTTAGATGAATATCAAATTAAAGGATTAGTTAAGAAATATTCTGATTATATAAGTTTTCCTATTAAGATGGAAGTTACTCATCATGAATTAAAAGATGAAGAAAAACATGAATATGAAGATAAAAAAGTATTAGAAACATTAAATAGTATGGTTCCAATATGGAAGAAGAGTAAGAGTGAAGTAGAAGATGCTGATTATGAAAACTTCTATATGGATAAGTTTAATGATTATGATAAGCCATTAAAAATAATTACTTCTTCAGTTGAAGGAATGTGTTCATATAAATCATTATTATTTATACCTAGTCATGCACCATATGATTTTTATACACAAGATTATGAAAAAGGTCTTAGTTTATATGCAAATGGTGTTATGATAATGGAAAAATGTGCGGACTTATTACCTGATTACTTTAGTTTCATTAAGGGTGTTGTTGATAGTGAAGACTTATCATTAAATATTTCTAGAGAGGTATTACAAGAAAGTCATAATTTAAAATTAATTGCTAAAAATATAGAGAGTAAGATTCGTAAAGAATTAGAAGAAATGTTGAAAAATGATCGTGAAAGTTATATTTCATTCTTTAAGACATTTGGTGTTCAATTAAAGTATGGTGTTTATAATAACTTTGGTGCTGATAAAGATAAGTTAAAAGACTTGATTATGTTTTATTCAGCTAAAGAGGAAAAACTTGTTACTTTAAAAGAATATGTTGATAATATGAAAGAAGGTCAAGAAAAGATTTATTATGCAGCAGGAGCTTCTATTAAGAAAATTGATTCTATGCCTAATGTTGAACAAGTAAAAGATCATGATTTTGATATTTTATATTTAACAGATTATGTTGATGAGTTCGCTATTACAGCTATTCAAGAATATGATAGTAAGAAGTTTGCTAATGTAGAAAATGAAGATTTGAACTTAGAAAGTGAAGAGGAAAAAGAGGCTACTAAAAAGGCTAATGAAGATAATAGTGAACTTTTAAAACATATGAAAGAAGAAATAGGTGAAGTTAGTGAAGTTAAATTCAGTAATAAACTAAAAAAGCATCCGGTATGTTTGACTACTAAAGGTGATGTTTCTATTGAAATGCAAAAAGTATTTGACGCTATGCCTAATGATATGGGTATTAAAGCTGAAAAAGTGTTAGAAATAAATGAGAAACATAAAATAGCGGAAAAATTAAAGAATTTGTATGAAAATGATAAAGAAGAATTTGATAAATATACAAAGATACTTTATGCAGAAGCTAAGATGATAGCGGGACTTCCAATAGATAATCCAACAGAGATAAGTACTTTGATTTGTGAAGTTATTTCTAAATAAGTAAAGAGATGAAAAATTCTCTTTTTTTGTTTTACTTTTTTTAGAAAATGATTTATACTTTAGTTAAAGTAAAGGAGTTGTATTATGAGAAAAAAAATTAAATTATTATTGATTGCTGTTATGCTTATGTTGACATCTGGATGTGTTAAGATGAATGCTACTTTGGAAATTAAAAAGGATAAATCCATGAGTTTTGATATGGTAACTTCTATTGATAAATCATATTTATCATCTTTTGGATTGACTGAAGAAAAAGATTTTGATGAATCTGAATTTGGTAAAGATATAAAAAATAAGAATTGTTCTTCAAAAGTTAATAATGATACTGAAAAGTTAGAAGCTGTAATTACATGTAATATTGCTAATATTGATGATGTAAGTAGTGAAAAAGACTTAGAAGCTGTAAGTTTTTCTTCAATTTATGAAGAGGAAAATGCAAAAATATTTTTAGTAAAAAAAGGATTTTTGAAAAATACTTATACTGTTAAATTTGATGATAGTTCTGAGGGTTTATTAAATTCAGAATCTAGTAATTTTAATTATCGTGAGGAAGATGATACTACATTAGATGATGATTATGATTATGACTATGAATCTGATGATGATTATGACTATGATTTTGATGATGATTATGGTAGTGATTTTGATTTATCTGCATTAACTGCTAATATGGATGCTAAGTTTGAGGTTAAACTTCCTTATAAAGCTATTAGTAGTAATGCTACTAGTAAAGAAGATAATGGTAAACATTTAACTTGGGATTTTATGGAGATGTCAAAATCTGATTCAGGAGTAGATGTTGTTGAATTTTCATTTGCTATGTATAATATTACTAATATTATAATATGTGTTGTAATAGGAATTTTAGTATTAGGTGCTTTAGTATTCTTTATATTAAAGAGTAAGAAAAATAAGAAAGGTATTACAGTTGGAACTAGTACTACTGATAACGTTGTTGTTAGTCCTGTAAATCCTGTTAGTAATAATGAGATACCAGTAGTAAATGCTACTCCAAGTGTTGTTATGAGTGATAATACTACAGCTACTAATACTGTTACAAGTACTGATAGTGTTACACCTGTAAATACTGCTAGTAGTACTGATGGTGTTGCACCTGTAAATACTGCTGCTAGTACTGATAGTGTTACACCTACAAATAATGATGTATTATAATTTGTTGTTTGGATAGGAGAAATTTATTTCTTTTATCTTTTTTTTTGTACACTTTTAATGTATAATATTTTTAGAATAAGGAGGGTGTTTATGCCAGTATTATCAAAAAAAGAATTAAATAAAATGAATAAGTATTTTAGAGCGTTAAATTACTTATCTGTTGCTCAATTATATTTATTAGATAATCCTTTAGTTAGAAGGGGATTAGTTATTACCGATATAAAACCTAATGTAGTAGGTCATTGGGGTACTGCTCCTGGACAAAACTTTATTTATATGCATTTAAATAGAATTATAAAAAAGTATGATTTAAAGATGATTTATTTATCTGGACCAGGACATGGTGGACAAGCAATGATTGCTAATAACTATTTGGAAGGGATTTATACTAAGTTTTATCCAGAAATAACTGAAGATGAAGCTGGTTTAAAGAAACTTTGTAAACAATTTAGTTTCCCTGGTGGTGTTTCTTCACATGTTGCTCCTGAGACACCTGGTTCTATTCATGAAGGTGGAGAATTAGGTTATAGTTTGGCTCATGCAGCAGGAGCTGTTTTAGATAATCCTGATTTAATAGCAGCTTGCGTTGTAGGTGATGGAGAAGCTGAAACTGGTCCTCTAGCAACATCTTGGAATATTAATAAATTCTTAAACTTTAAAAATGATGGTGTTGTTTTACCAATATTACATCGTAATGGATATAAGATAGCTAATCCTACTATTTTTGGTAGAATGAGTGAAGAAGAAATGGAAGACTTTTTCTATGGACTTAGTTGGAAACCATATTTTGTATCTGGTTCTGATCCTATGAAAATGCATGAAAAAATGGCTGATACATTAGAAAAAGTTGTTAAAGATATAAAGAAAATAAAAAAGACTGGTGTTGGAAATTATCCATTAATAGTTTTAACTACACCTAAAGGTTGGACTGGTCCTAAAGAGATATCTTTAAAGAAAATTGAAGGTAGTTTTAGAGCACATCAAGTACCTGTCGCAATTACTAGAGATAATCAAGAAAATATTAAGACATTAGAAAAATGGTTACTTAGTTATCATCCAGAAGAATTGTTTGACACTAATGGTAGACTTGTTAAAGAACTTAGAGATTTATGTCCTACACCTAGTAAATGTATGGGTAATAGTCCTTACGCTAATGGTGGATTATTATTAAAAGATATTATTACTCCTAATTGGCAGGACTATGCAATAGAAGTTAAAAAGCCAGGATGTATAGAAAATCAAGATACTATGGAACTTGGTAAATATATAAGAGATGTATTTAGGTTAAATAAAGAGAATAAGAACTTTAGAATCTTTGGTCCAGATGAAGCTTTATCTAATAGATTTAATCATATTTTTGAAGTTGAAAATAGAACTTGGAATTTTAAAAAGATTAAATCTGATGATGAATTTTTATCTAATACTGGTAGAGTAATGGATTCTTATTTGTCTGAACATTTATGTCAAGGGATGTTAGAAGGCTATTTATTAACTGGTAGATATGGATTTATTCATAGTTATGAAGCTTTTGTTAGAATAGTTGATTCTATGGCTAGTCAACATGCTAAATGGTTAAAGGTATGTAATCAAATTCCTTGGAGAGCACCAATTGCTTCTTTAAACTATTTATTAGTTTCACATGTTTTCCAACAAGATCATAATGGATATACACATCAAGATCCAGGTTTCTTAAATCATTTAGTAACTAAGAAAGCTGATGTTATTAGAATGTATTTGCCACCTGATACTAACTGTTTATTATCTTGTTTTGAGCATTGTATTAAAACTAAAAATTATGTAAATGTAATAGTTGCTTCTAAACATCCTAGACCACAATGGTTAACTAAAGAACAAGCTAAAATTCATTGTACTAAGGGACTTGGAGTATGGGACTTTGCTAGTAATGATAATGGAAATCCAGATGTTATTATGGCTTGTTCTGGTGAGACTCCTACATTAGAAACATTAGCGGCTGTAGATATTTTAAGAAAAACAGTTAAAGGTATAAAAATTAGAGTTGTTAATGTAGTTGATTTAATGAAATTACAGTCACCTGAGACACATCCACATGGTATGAGTGATCAAGAATATGACGCTATATTTACAAAGGATAAGCCGATAATATTTAACTTCCATGGATATCCTTCATTAATTCATCAATTAACATATAAGAGACATAATCGTAATATGCATGTACATGGATATAAAGAAGAAGGTACAATTACTACTACTTTTGATATCAGAGTACAAAATGAAATAGATAGATTTAACCTAGTTATTTCTGCTTTAAAAGAAATACCAAGATATAAAGATGTTAGTAAAGCCTTAATTGATTGGTGCTTAGATATGTTAGAAAAACATAAAGAATATATACATGAATATGGTGAAGATATGCCATATATAAAAAATTGGAAATGGGATATTTAAGAGGATAATTAGTTATTCTCTTTTTTGACTGTTTTCTTATAAATTAATTTATTAATTTGTTGTATTTTTTTAATCTTTATTGTAGAATTATATTATATGATAGAAAAGAATATGAGTAAGATTAATTCTTATTTATATTTATAAGAGGGAGTGGAATAATGATATTTAGTTCGGCACTAAGTATAGTTGCATTTTCATATGCAATTGTTATTATGTGTTTATATTTTTGGAAGAAAAAAGCTAACATTGGTGGAAGGTTTACAATGGTATTGTATAAGTTCCTGGTAATTTCTTTGGTTGTTATAGGGATATTAGAGTTAGGATGTTTATATTCTATTACTCATATGCAAGAACATCCTATTTTTACAGAAATTATTTGTCGTATACATATTTTAGCTGATATTGTATGGATGACAGTTGTTTTCGTTTATATTTATGCTGTTACTATTGACTCTGGTGCTATTAGTAATCAAGCTAAATATAGAAGAATATTAGCTTTAGTATTACTTGTATTGGATGCTATTATTTATGCTGTTTCTTGTTTTTCTACAGTAACATTCCATGCTGCTGTTAATCCTAATTATTATGTAATAGGTGGACCTGCTTTATATCCAGTTTATGCATTAGGAGGAATTGGTTCTATTGCTATATTAGTTGTCATGTTAAGATATAGAAAAACTAAGCCTAAAGAATTAAATATTCCAATTACATTCTTTAGTGTATCATTTGTTATATTAACAGGAATTGAGTTTGTTTTCTTTTCTTATAGACTTAATTATATTTATTTCTTATATACTTATTTACTTATGGCAATGTATTTTACGGTTGAAAGTCAAGATACTAAATTGTTATCTCAGGCTGAGGAAAGTAGACAAGAAGCTGAAAAAGCTAATCAAGCAAAAAGTGATTTCTTATCAAGTATTTCTCATGAAATTAGAACTCCTATGAATACAATCTTAGGATTTAGTCAAGCTATGTTAGAAGAAAAGGTTCTTACTGAGGAAATTGTTAAAAGGGATACAAAAGATATAAAAGAAGCTAGTGCTGCTTTACTTGAGTTAATTAATAATATTTTGGATATATCTAGAATTGAATCTGGTAAGGAAACTGTTGATTTAAAAGAGTATAAAATTGAAGATTTATTATTTGAGGTTAATAGTGTTATAGTTTCTAAGATAAGTAGGGATGTATTAGATTTTAAGATTAATGTTGATGGTAATATTCCTACTAAGTATAAAGGTGACTCTGATAAGTTATTTAAGATTTTGGTTAATATTTTAGCTAACGCTATTAGTCATACTAAATTTGGTAGTGTATCACTTGATGTTGGTGGTGCATACGTTGGTGAAACATTTAAACTTAGTTTGATTATTGCTAATACGGGTCATGAAATGACAGAGGCTGAATTTAATAAGAGTTTTGAAGACTTTTCTGAGGAAGGTTCTACAATAGGTACTGATAGTATTAAGCTTGGTTTAATTGTTGCTAAAAGACTTATTGAAATATTAGGTGGAACAATTGATTTTAGAAATGAAAAAGGTAAAGGTACTAGATATCTTATAAGTATTGATCAAGATGTTATTGATGATATGAAAATTGGTGCTGTTTCTATTGACAATTCTCATATCGTTGAAAGAAAATTATTAGACTTTACTGGTAAAAAGGCTTTAATAGTTGATGATAATGCTGTTAATGTTAAATTGGCTATGCGTTTACTTGGTCAATTTAATTTAGAGTTAAGTAGTGCTTCTAATGGTAGAGATTGTATTGATTTAGTTAAGAGAAATCATTACGATATAATTTTCTTGGATCATATGATGCCTGAATTAGATGGTATTGCTACTGTTCATATGTTAAGAGATGATGGATGTAGTATTCCAATTATTGCTTTAACGGCTAACTCATATTCTGGCTCTAGAGAACGGTATGTTAGTGAAGGATTTAGTGATTATTTAGCTAAACCATTTAAATATAAAGATTTACATAAAATACTTGAGAAGTATTTGGATAATTAGGAAGGGAAGTGTAGAGTATGAGAAATATTTATAATTTAGCTGAAAATCTTTCTACTAGTATATTACTTGCATTTGGTTGTTTCTTATTTACAATTTTCCTTTCTGTCATTTATTTTTCTAAGGAAAAACAAAGTGATTTAAGAAGTAAGATGTATCGAATTATCTTAAGTGTAGTTTTAACTATTTTAGGTACTGAGTTTTTATATTTATTATGTTTAGCATATATTAATTCTGAAGTAGTTATTACATGTATTAGAATTGTACACTGGTTAGCGTTTATTTTCTGGGTAGGATTCTTCTGTATATATTGTGTTGTTTATATGCAGAAGCTTCAATATAATAGTTTTATGGAATTATTAAAGAATAGTAAAAATAGTTGTGCTTTATTTGTAGTTCTTTGTGTTCTTTTATTAGCTTATATTGTTCTTCCTAGAACTAGTGTTGATGTTAATCAAGTTGTTGTTATATGTGGTTCTTCTGATTTTGGTATTTTGTTTGGATTAACTTGTATGTGTTCTTATACTTTACTTTGTGCATATACTTTGTATAAACAATATCCATTAAGAAGAAAAATTGCTATAACTTTGATTATGCTTGTTTTACTAGCAATGTTAGTTTTACAAATATTATTTAATAATATATCTGTATATGTTATTTGTTGTTCTTTACAAGTGTTCTTCTTATATTTCATTATTGAAAATCCTGATATTCATTTGGCACGTGAGATTGAAAGTTTAAAATCTGATATTGATAGGTCAAATCGTTCTAAAACGGATTTCTTATCTAATTTATCTCATGAAATTAGAACTCCTATGAACGCTATTATTGGATTTTCTGATTCATTATTAAATACTTCTAAGTTTGATGAGAAAATGGCTCGTAATGATCTTTTGAGTATTGCTACTGCTGGTACTAACTTAGTTGATATAATTAATAATATTTTGGATATTTCTAAGATTGAATCTGGTAATGATACTTTGGATTGTAAGAGTTTCAATATTGCTAAAACGGTTAAAGAGTTAGGTAGTATAATTGAAGCAAGAATTGGTAATAATCCTGTTAAATTATATATTGATTTAGATGAACAAATTCCTTCTAAAGTATATGGTGACGCTACTAAGGTGTATCAAATATTACTTAATATTACTAATAATGCTGTTAAGTATACGGAAGTTGGTAAAATTAAGCTTTCTATAGTTGCTGAAAGAAATGATCCGGAGAAAGTTTTATTACATATTAAAATTTCTGATACTGGTTATGGTATAAAGAAGGAAGATTATAGTAAAATTTTTGAGAAGTTTTCTAGACTTGATAGTGCTATTTCCAAGGAGATTGAAGGTACTGGATTAGGTCTTGTTATTACTAAGAAGTTTGTTGATTTAATGGGTGGTAAGATTTGGTTTACTAGTGAATTTGAAGTTGGTACTACTTTTTATGTAGACTTACCTTTGAAGGTTATTGATCCTACGCCAATTGGTAGTGTACAACAGGAAAGTAATTCAACTAGAATTAGAGATTTCTTGGATTGTTCTGATTTTACGGCTTTGGTTGTTGATGATAGTAAACTTAACCTTAAGGTTTCTGAGAGGTTGTTGAAAAAATACAATTTTAATGTTGATACAGCTATTTCTGGTAAGGATTGTATTTATAAATTTAAGTATGGTAATCATTATGATATTATCTTTTTGGATCATATGATGCCTGAAATGGATGGTATTGAGACTGTTAAGATTATTAAGAGACTTGATGATTATGAAATTCCTCCGATTGTTGCTCTTACGGCTAATGCTATGAATGGTATGGAGGAGAAATATTTATCAGAAGGTTTTGACTGTTATTTGTCTTTACCAATTAATACTCAAGAACTTGATAGAATTATTCATAGATTTTTTGAGGATAAAACTATTATGTCTGTTTCTGAAAAAGCTAGACGTGAGCGTGAAGCTGCTGGCAAGAGTGTTGTTGGTACTGAGGAAAAGACTAGTCAAGGTAATTTAAAAGCAGAAGTTAGACATGATGTTAAACCTGTTGTTACTGAAGATGAGTTTGATGAAAAGTCAAAAGGCGAAGTAATAGTAGTTGATGAAAAGCCTGAAGTAAAAGAAGAGACTAAGACTGAGGTTAAGGAAGAGACTAAGACTGAGTCTGAGACTCCAGTAGAAGAAAAGGCTGAAGTTAAGGAAGAAGTTAAGACTGAGGATGAGGTTCCAGTAGAAGAAAAGGCTGAAGTAAAAGAAGAAGTTAAGACTGAGGTTGAGACACAAGTAGAAGAAAAGACCGAGGTTAAGGAAGAGACTAAGACTGAGTCTGAGACTCCAGTAGAAGAAAAGGCTGAAGTTAAGGAAGAAGTTAAGACTGAGGCTGAGGTTCCAGTAGAAGAAAAGGCTGAAGTAAAAGAAGAAGTTAAGACTGAGTCTGAGACTCCAGTAGAAGAAAAGACCGAGGTTAAGGAAGAGACTAAGACTGAGGCTGAGGCTGAGGTTCCAGTAGAAGAAAAGGCTGAAGTTAAGGAAGAGACTAAGACTGTGGTTGAGACACCAGTAGAGGAGAAGACTGAGGTTAAGGAAGAGACTAAGACTGAAGTTGAGGCTCCAGTAGAAGAAAAGGTTGAAGTTAAGGAAGAAGTTAAGACTGAGGCTGAGGTTCCAGTAGAAGAAAAGGCCGAGGTTAAGGAAGAGACTAAGACTGAGGCTGAGGCTGAGGTTCCAGTAGAAGAAAAGGCTGAAGTTAAGGAAGAGACTAAGACTGTGGTTGAGACACCAGTAGAGGAGAAGACTGAGGTTAAGGAAGAGACTAAGACTGAAGTTGAGGCTCCAGTAGAAGAAAAGGTTGAAGTTAAGGAAGAAGTTAAGACTGAGGCTGAGGTTCCAGTAGAAGAAAAGGCCGAGGTTAAGGAAGAGACTAAGACTGAGGCTGAGGCTGAGGTTCCAGTAGAAGAAAAGGCTGAAGTTAAGGAAGAGACTAAGACTGTGGTTGAGACACCAGTAGAGGAGAAGACTGAGGTTAAGGAAGAGACTAAGACTGAGGCTGAGGTTCCAGTAGAAGAAAAGATCGAGGTTAAGACTGATGATGCTGTTGAAGTTGCTACTGATAAGAGTGATTCTGCTATGGAGACATATTTACGTGATAAAGGTGTTGATATGGATAAGTCTTTAGAATTACTTGGTGATATAGAAATGTATAATATGACTATTGTTGACTTTATTACTGATGTACATTCTAAATGGGATAGAATTAATCAATATAAAGAAGCAGAAGATATGCCTAATTATGCAATAGAAGTACATTCATTGAAGAGTGATTGTAAGTATTTAGGATTTATGAAATTAGCAGATTTAAGTTATCAACATGAACTAAAGAGTAAAGAAAATGATGTTAACTTTGTTAAAGAAAACTTTGAATCTTTATCTTTAGAATATAATAATACAATTAAGTTAGTTGAAGATTATATGAAAAGATATGAACTTAGTTAATTAAAAAATGAGAACTGTTTTGAACAGTTCTCATTTTTTCAAAAAAAAACAGTTCTTATTTGGAACTGTTAAATAATAAATGAATTAGTTTTTTTATCATAATTTAGAATTTTTCTGTTTAAGTTAGTATCAGTTATATATAAATATAATGAATTTTCTTTTTCAACAGGGGCAACTTCATAAATATTATTTATTTCATCATTTGTTAACTTATTAGCATATTTATCATAAATGTTTAGAACATTGTTTTTTAATGTTATTAAATAATTTTCAGTTAATTCAACACTATCAAATTCTGCTTTTAATATTAGACTTCCTTTTGAACTTACTAATCCATATTTTCCATTACTCATTACTAAACCGTAATCTTTATTATTAGTTATTTTTGGATACGAATCAAATGTATAATAAACTGATTTTATGTCTATATTATATATTATGTATTGATCATTATCATAAATAGGGATAAATTCATCATAGTCTGATTTAAATTGATCTGTTGCATAATCTTTTATAGAACAGTTTTTAGTACATTTATAAGTGTCAACTATTGATTTTCCATCATAGAAACTTATTTCATTATTACTTATTTTGTAACGATATTTACTGTTTCTTGGAATAGCTGTGTAACTTGAATAAACTTCTTTATTTTTCTTTTCAGCTTTATAATTTACCAAGACTGCTGTTAAGACACTGGCAATTATTATTGCTAGAGAGCAAATTATAATTATAATTAGATCTATTTTTTCAAATTTGGCTTCATTTTTCATTATCATATATCACATTACCTCACTAATATTCTTATCTTTTAATAGTATATCATAGTTTGTTTAATATGTCTTTTGTTTTTTTTAATAATTAATTTTTTTTAGAAAAATTAGCACTTAGTGTTGACAAGTGCTAAAAAAAGTAGTATAACATAATTGTAGATGAAAGGAAGATGATAAGTATGGATTTAATTCCAAGAAAATTTTATTTAGATGATATTTTTGATGATTTCATAACTTCTAAGAAGGAACAAACAATGAAATGTGATATTTATGAAAAAGATGGAAATTACCATATTGAAATGGATGTTCCTGGTTTTAATAAAGAAGATATTTCTGTTGAAGCAAAAGATGGTTACTTAACTATTTCAGCTGAAAAGAAAAATGAAATTAATGAAGAAGATAAGAAAAAGAACTACATTCGTCGTGAAAGAGTTTACGGTAAATATGAAAGATCATTCTATGTTGGAGACTTAGATCAAGATAAAATTGATGCTGAATTCAATAATGGATGTTTGAAAATTACTGTTCCTAAAAAAGAAGAAGTAGAAAATAAAAAAGTTATTGAAATTAAATAATCGAAGGGCACTTTTTATGAAGTGTTTTTCTTTTTCTTGACTATTATTTTGTTATTGATATAATAAACTTAGAGGTGAGGGTGATATGACTAAGAAAAAGAGTATGATTTTTCCAACAATTATTACAGCAATAATAATTATAATTATAATTTATTTGTTTGCAAATGTTAAACAACCATATGTTGAATGTAGTAAAAGAGTAGTTGATGACTTTGGTATTACTATTAAAGAAGAGTTAAGAACTGAATTAGATAGTAATAAAATTAGTAAAATGACATTGTCTAAGACAATAATATTACCTGATAAATATTTAAATGATGATACGTACTTAGAAGCTTTTAAGTTCGCTATAAAAAAGTCATATGAATATTTAGATGATACCGATGTTAGAGTTACTTCGGGTGATGATTACATTTTAGTTACTGTAAATGCTACTGGTAGTGAGACATTAATTCTTAATAATATAGAATTTTATGAGAATGATGGTTTACAGATTAAAATTAATCCAAATACTAAGAGTAGTGACGTGGTTACTTTGAGTATAAAGGATAAATACACCGAAGGAGAGCTAATGACACATATGAAAAATAATGGCTACACGTGTAAATAAGATAATTTTAAATTCTAAATTTAGCGAAAGATGTGGAATAATGGAGTATAATATTGATAAGATTATTTCTAGTTTAGATTTTAAATCTTCTAAACTTAATAATCTTAATAATGGATTAGTGCTTACTAATAATGAAATTGATATACTTAATAAATATAATATTGAGTATAAATCCTGTAGTAGTTTGAAAGAAGTATTGATGCTGATAGAGGAAAAGTTTGAATTAGAAGAAGTTGATAATCCAGATGAGTTAGATAGTATTTCTATTAGTATAGCTGAAAGAGATTATTATCAAAACTCAAATAAGTAGTATGAAGTAGTAAAATATTATAATGAATGTGAGGTGATTTATGTGAACTACATGATGGATAAAATAGTTTTACATAAGAATAAGGAAGAAATAATTAAAGTAGCTGATGAATTAATTAAAGTTTTAATGGATGATGACAAGCTAGACAATAGTGAAAAAATTATGACAATTGAATTAGCTATGACTAAACTTAATTATGATCTTTATAAAGTTTCTGGAGATAAATAGTTAGGTATTAAAATGATTTATTTAGATTATAGTGCTACTACACCTGTTAATGAAGAAGTTTTAAATACTTTTGACTTGGTTACTAGAAATTATATAGGTAATCCTAATTCTTTACATAAGCTTGGAACTGATGCTAAAAAGTTGATTGATGCTGCTACTAAGCAAATTGCTGATATATTAAATGTTGATAGTAGTGAAGTTATTTATACATCTGGAGCTAGTGAAGCTAATAATTTAGCAATTAAAGGAATTTGTTTTAAGCATCATGGTAAACATATTATAACAACAGAGCTTGAACATTCATCAGTTAGTGAGACTGTTAAATATTTAGAAACACAATTAGGCTATGAAGTTAGTTATGTTAAACTAGATTCTTATGGTTTAGTTGATTTAGATAATTTAAAAAGTCTTATTAGGGATGATACCATTCTTGTAACTATTGCGGCTGTTAATAGTGAAGTTGGTGTTTGTCAAGATATAAAAGCAATAAGTAAAATTTTGAAAGATTATCCTAAAGTATATTTTCATAGTGATATGACACAGGCTATTGGTAAATTAAAAGTTGATTTATCATATGTTGATCTTGCTAGTATTTCAGGACAAAAGTTTTATGGAATGAAGGGTATTGGCTGTCTAATTAAGAAAAAAAATATTATAATAGAGCCATTAATACATGGTGGTAAGTCTACTACTGTCTTTAGATCTGGTACACCAGCTTTAGCATTGATTGTTTCATTATCAAAAGCTTTAAGGTTATGTTATGCTGATTTTGATAAGAAATATGATAAAGTAGTAGAATTACATGAGTATCTTTTAGAAAAATTATCTTTATTAGATGTTTTAATTAATAGTAATGATTACTGTGTACCGCATATTGTTAATATTAGTTTAAAAAAGATTAAATCAGAGACTATGTTACATGCTTTAGAACAAGATGATATCTATATATCAACACAAACAGCTTGTTCAACTGGTAATTATTCATTAGCAGTTTATGCTGTTACTAAAGATCAAGAAAGAGCTAGTCATAGTATTAGAATTAGTTTATCTTATTTAACAACAAAAGAAGAAATAGATGAATTTTTAGATTCATTTAAGAAAAATATTAGTAAATTAAAAGAACTTTCTAGATAATCTAAAAAGTTCTTTTTTCCTTCTTTACTTCTATTTTAAAATTAGTTATAATCTTGAATTTGACAGTTTTAAATGGTCAAAACCTCCCAAGCCCTTATTTTTTAAG
>CAVKYO010000053.1:0-38581 GCA_963660495.1 Acidaminococcus fermentans | reverse complement strand
CTTAAAAAATAAGGGCTTGGGAGGTTTTGACCATTTAAAACTGTCAAATTCAAGATTATATCACCAATTATTAAAAACGGTAAATTGCTCTAAATTCTTCAAGAATTTACAGGCTGAAGCACGTGACCTGAACCTATTATCATTTTTTTGTTATGTTTTAGTATTTTCCAAGTAATTTCCGTGTGTTTTCCCAGCAAAATAAAAATATAACGAACTTAATTGTTATTAGCGTTTTTTTTAAAATAGTAATAAAATCAAAGTTAAAGTGACCGAAAAGTGACCGAATAATAAAAGAAGTAAATTACTACTTCACCTTTAATTTTATAATAAACTTAATTGTTAATCAATACTAAAATCCATATCTAAGTATTTCAAATTTAGTATTATAATTGACTCCATCTTTATTAGCTAAATATTCATTAGGATAAAGTAAATCAAATAACGCTTTGCCATTAAAACCTATCGAACCTCCTCTATCCAATACAATTCCTAAAAAAGAATCCATATCATAACTAACCCTAACAATAGTTCCAAAAGGATAAGACTTATCTCCTGCTAGTATTCTAACATTTCCATAATAATTATCATTATAGTAAATTGTACCAGATCCAACATAAAGACCATATGCTAAATAACCAGTACATAAATAACAGTCAGGTCCATATCTAGATAATTTACCAAGTTGAATTTCTAATACATCATCAACTACTTCATCATCACTATTATCAAATATTTCTTCAACATCATCATCTAATTCATCATCTATAATTATTTCATTAGAAGCATATACATACTCTTTATAGACATCTTTTTTATCAACATCTATATAAGTCATTATTAATAAAGCTATTAAGCAAAAAATAACGTATTTATAACTTTTCATAAAAAACTCCCTGTAAATACAAAGATAACATATTTACAAAGAGTTTACAACACTTTACATATATTGGCAATTATGAAGCTGTTCTTTCACACTTATAACCAGAGGCACTCATATTTTTTTCAATCATATCTATATCTTGTTCATTATCAAACTCTGGATAAACTCCACCAGCTTCTATATATGCAGAATTAATACTTTCTTTATCAATCAATGAATAAGTAAAATTCTGTGTCTCAACAAAAGTACTATCAGTTCTACTACAATCTATATTTACACCTGCTAAAGAACTAACTCCATTGCTAAGTAATTTACATTTATTTGTAAGTTCATCTAACTTATCACTATCTAAAACTGAATCTCCTTCATAAGAAATTACATAAGAAAGTTTATTTAACTTACTATCAGTAAAACCAAATTGAGCAGTATAATTAACATTAAAAGCATCTGTAGTTCTTTCTAACTTACAAGTTAATAACCCAGTTGTAATAGCTGGAGCATTTTCTTGTTCTTTTAAATCTTTCTGAATATTTATATAATTTGTTATATCAGGTAAAAAATAAATTAAAGCAAACATAAATATAAAGAAAACAATCATTAAAAAATATTTAAATTTACTAACTGGTTTAAACTCATATTTTTCTTTTTCTTCTCTTTCTTTTCTTCTTTCTGACTCCAATTTATCAGCCATTTGTTTAGACATAATAACAGGAGTAGTATTTTTTTCTTCAGTTTTAAATAAACTAAATCTTTCATCTTGTTTAGTAGTATTCTCATTACTAGTATTAGTATTAGTATTAGTATTAGTATTAGTATTAGTATTAACAGGTTGCTCAGTTTTAACAGTTTCAGTACTAACTGAAGTAGCATTAGCATTACTATTAGTATTAATACTATTATTAGTAACAGTACCAGTAGACATTTCTCCCATTACAGAACTACTTTTAACATTCATTCTTTCTACTGTGTTATTACTTTGTACAGTATTATTATTAACATTACTAGTTGAAGGATTACCAGTATTAACATTATTATTTTGATTCAAATTTTCATTAGGATTAACATTATTATTCATCACTAACCAGCCTCCTATTTTCTTAATTATAACACATAATAAAATGACTTTCCATACTAAAAAAATAAAATAAAAGTACCATATAAGGTACTATCTTAAACTATTTATTTTTTCTTGAAAATCATCACTTCTTACGATATAACTCCCAGAAGTAACTATATCAACACCATCACATAAACTTCTACTCTTATCATTAACTCCACCATCTATATTAATAACAGCCTTAGAATTATATGCATCAAGTAAAGCTCTAACTTCTTTTATCTTATTACTTGTATCAACAATAAACTCTTGTCCACCTTTACCCGGTTCAACACTCATAATTAAAACCAAATCCATATACGGCAAATATGGAACTAATTCACTTACTTTAGTATCGGGTTTTATTGCTAACCCTGCCTTAATAGAATATTTACGAATAAGCTCTAAACACTCCTCAATATTTTGATCAACTTCGACATGAAAAGTTATATATTCTGTATTAAGCTCTGCATATAAAGGAATATATTTACTTGGATTCTCTACCATTAAATGAACATCTAATCTCTTAGAAGTATATTTATAAATATTTCTCATCTCACTAAATGGCATAGTCTTATTCTTTACAAACTTCCCATCCATAATATCAACATGAATATAATCAACATCAGTCTCATTTAATTTAACTAAATCTTTAATCAAGTCTTTACAACTTAAAAACGAAGCACTTACTTTCATTTCTTATCCTCCCTTATAAAATTTAAATAATTAGTATATCTACTATCTAATATATTATTAGAAATAACTTCCTGTTTTACTATACATTCTTTTTCTTTTGTATGCATACAGTCTTTAAAAGGACAAGGATACATAGAAAATTCAATAAAAGCATCCCTTATTTCTTCTTTACTATATTTATTAAAATCTAATGCTGAAAATCCAGGTGTATCCATAACTTTACCATCAAATAAAGAAAATAGTTCAACAACTCTTGTCGTATGTCTACCACGACCTAACGCCAATGAAACTTCTCCTGTCTCTAAGTTCCAATTAGGATTAAGTTTATTTAACAAAGTACTTTTTCCCGCACCAGTTTGTCCTGTAAAAACACTAGTTTTTCCTTTAATTAAAGCCTTAATCTTATCTATTTCTTGATTAGAAACAACTTCATAACCTAAACTTTTATAATACTTTAAAGTTTTCCTAATTTTATCTAGTTCTATTTCTGAAACTAAATCTTCTTTTGTAATACAAATAATAGCTTCCACATTATGCAATTCCATAAGTACTAACATTTTATCCAATAGATTTAAAGAAAAATTCGGATTAACTAAACTTGTAACTATAAAGGCTTGATCAATATTACTAACTTTAGGTCTTTCAAATTCGTTTTTCCTTGGTAATATTTCTTCAACTAATTTTTTTTCTATACTGAAAAGAACATAGTCACCAACTACGGGTGTAATATGCTCTTTTCTAAATATACCTCTACATTTACAAGGATAAACTTCATCATTACAACTAACATAATGTAAATCTGAAACTATTTTAATTATTTGTCCTTGCATAAAATCAACACCTAACTATTTGAATCTGTTTTTTCTGTATCTTTTTCTTTATCTTTATCAGTTGTACTACTAGAACTTTCTGGCTCAGAAGCAATTGTAACTTCTAAAGTTCTTCCCTCATATATAGGACTACCAGCAGCTCTAGACTGTCCTATTATTTTACCTGGAGAATAAATTGAAGTAACTTCATATTTCTTTTTTAAAACTAAATTATATTTTTCACAGAAAGCTTCAGCATCTTCTAATGACCATCCTTCACTAACCATGTCTGGGAATGTATCAACTATATCAGGAATATATAGTATTATTGAGTCACCCTTCTTAACTTCTGAACCTACTGCTAAAGACTGCCCAATGATTTCTTGTTCATCATATTCTTTATCAGAATCAGTTGGTTCTTTTTTCTCAACTGTAACATTTAAACCATAATTAGTCTCTAATATAGTTTGTACTTCAATATAATTCTTACCTGTATAATCTTCTATTTCATATACTTCTTCTCCAATAGATTTATAAATAGTTACTACTGTACCAGGTTTAACACTTCTACCTTCCTCTGGATCAGTTCTTATTACTCTATTCTTTTCTATTTCTGAAGAAGCTTCTGTTTCTATTTTAGTATTAACTTCTAAACCTAAAGCTTGTAGTTTTTTCTCACAAGTACTTACCTTTTCTCCTTCACATTCTGGAACAGTTACTGGTTTCTCATTAGAAAAAGCTGGTATTATAAAGAAAACTGTAAGTAACGCTAAAACAAGTACTCCAAAAATAACTGCTAAAATGATTATGATACGATTACTTTTTTTATCTTCAAAGTCTTCATTTTCAATCTTTTTAGCAACTTTTTCTGTATCTTCATTTTCTTCATCATCGGATTCTTTATCTTCTACTTTTTTCTCATCCATATTTTCTAACTTCTTAATACGTTTTGTATTGTCAGTTTCATGCTCTGGATATTTATATTGATAAACCGCTTCATCCATTCTATCATCATCTAACGCAGTCAATAAATCTTCATGCATACTTCTAGCGTCTTCATATCTATTCTTTGGATTCTTAGCTGTTGCTTTTCTAATAATATTTTCTATACTTTGTGGAATAGCTGGATTATCTTCTCTTAAACTAGGTAAAGGATCTCTCATATGTTTTAAAGCTATTTCAACAGCGTTATCTCCTCTAAATGGTAAACTTCCTGACAATAACTCATAAAAGATAATACCCATAGAATAAATATCACTCTTAATTGTACATCCTTTTCCAGAAGCTTGTTCTGGTGGCAAATAATGAACACTACCCATAACAGAATTAGTCTGAGTTAATTGTGTTGAATTAAGAGCCATCGCAATACCAAAATCTGTTATTTTGATTTGACCATCATCTTTAATCATAATATTTTGAGGTTTTAAATCTCTATGTATTATATAAGAATCATGTGCATGAGCCATACCATCTGTAAGTTGTAACATAATATCAATTGCCTCAGACAAAGTAAGAGTACCTCTCTTCTTCAACAATTGTTTTAAAGTCTTACCTTCAATATATTCCATTACTATATAGTAAAGTCCATTATCTTCACCAACATCATACATCTCAACAATATTAGGATGAGCAAGTGATGAAGCTGATAATGCTTCTCTTTGAAATCTTCTAACAAACTTTTCATCATTAGATAAATCTCCACGCAATACCTTTATCGCAACATTTCTATCTAGTATCGTATCATAGCCAAGATAAACATTGGCCATACCACCTTCGCCAATTGATCTAATTATTTCATAACGATCATTAATCTTTTGCCCTTTCGTAATCACTATTTGTCACCTTCTTCTTCTAAAGTCAAATAAGCAACCGAAATATTATCTGTACCCCCACGATTATTCGCTTTTTTAATCAATTTTTCTACCTTATCCTCTACACTACCTTCACCAAGTAATACTTTCTCAATTTGTTCTTTATCTAACATATTAGTAAGTCCATCACTACATAATAGAACTTCTCTAATATTCATATTCATATCACATTCAAATATATCAACATCTACATTTAATGCAGCTCCTAAAGCTTTCATCAAAACATTTTTCTTTGGATGACTACTAGCTTCTTCTTTTGTAAGTTCTCCTGCACTAACTAATAAATTAACTAAAGTATGATCATAAGTAACTTTTCTTAATTCATCATCTTTTAATACAAATCCAGAAGAATCTCCTACATTACCGAACAATAAGTAATCTTTAGTATAAACTGCAAGTACTAATGTTGTACCCATACCTTTACTCTCTGGATGAGTCTTTTCATGTTGAAATATTAAAGTATTAATTTCATCAACAGCATCCCTTATCCAATTTATAGCACTAACTTTATTTAAATGAATAAATGTCTCTTTAAAATGTTTTCCTAAATAACCTATAGCTATTGAACTAGCAACTTCTCCAGCAGAATGTCCACCCATTCCATCAGCAATAGCCATTAAGTATTCATTATCACTATTTTTAATAATAATAACACTATCTTCATTATGGTCTCTTACTTTACCGGCATCAGTTAAATAAAATGATCTCATACTTCCTCCTTCTTACTTCTAAGTTGTCCACAAGCAGCACTTATTTTACCACCAAATTCTTTTCTAATTGTTACACTAATATTATTTTTCTTAAGTATATCATAGAATTTCATAATTTGAACAGTACTAGTTCTCTTAAAATTCAAATTATTTGTCTCATTATAAGGAATAAGATTAATATAACAATTCATTCCTTTAACTAAATTACTCAATTCTATTGCACATTCTACACTATCATTAATTCCCTCTAATAATACGTATTCAAAGGTAATTCTTCTATTAGTCTTATTATAATATTCCCTTAAAGCAGGTATAAGTACATCTAAAGGATAAGCCTTATTTACCGGCATAATCTTATCTCTAATTTCATTATTAGGAGCATGTAAACTAACTGCCAAGTTAAACTGTAAATCTAATTCACTAAACTCTTTTATTTTAGGAACTATTCCACAAGTAGAAACTGTAATATGTCTAGCACCAATTGCCATTCCTTTAGGATGATTTATTATTCTTAAAAATCTAACTAAATTATCATAGTTATCAAAAGGTTCTCCTATACCCATCACAACAACATGACTAATTCTTTCTCCTAACTCTTCTTCAATCATTAATAGTTGTAACACCATTTCATATGTTTCTAGATTTCTAACTTTTTTTCTTCTACCAGACTCACAAAATCTACATCCCATGTTACAACCAACTTCAGAAGAAACACATACGCTATTACCATAGTCATGTCTCATTAAAACAGCTTCAATATGTTCTCCATCATTAAGTTCAAATAAATATTTACAAACATCTGTATCTTTTTCAACATTAACTATTTTTAATCTATTAATACTATATTCTTTAGAAACTCTATCTAATAACTCTTTCTTTATATTAGTTATTTCACTATAATCATGAATTCTCTTTTCATATAGCCAAGAAAACAACTGATCAGCATGAAACTTCTTAGAACCAAGTTCATTGACAAAGTATTCTTCTAACATTTCTAATGTTAATCCATATATATTCAAAAAACATCACCTAACATTTCATATCTATTATACAATATTTAAAGGAAAAAGAAAAAGAATTGTTAATCTATTGGACTAACAATTTCTTTAATACTTGAAAAGTCACTATAATTTAAAGTAATTACAAATGTATTAGTACATAATCCTTTATATTTACCATAACTATTAAGTATTAATTCTATTTTTTTAACAGTACCCGTACTATCAGTAGTAAAAACTAACTCATTTGGTACTTCTTCTATATCTATATCAATATTTTCTAACATCTTAACAATACTAGCAGTAGAAAGCATATAGTTATAACCAAGATCTTTATTTTCATATTCAGTTTTAGATATATAAGTTGACAATGTATACATATCATTAATATTTTTTATATTAAAGAAATCACTAAATAAATAAGGATTATCAGTTCTAACCCAGACTTCATTAATCTTACTAAAGTAACTATCATTTTTCTTATAATAATCTAAATTATTAAATGAAAATAACTCATCATCATCTTTTCTTTTACCAGTATAATTATAAATTAATCCATCTATATTAACGGTATAATTAAATGAATAATTATTTTTTTCTATACTAGCAAATGAAAAATTATTTTTCTTTACATAATTATCAGAAGTAGAAACAGGTACCCTAGGAAGTGTTCTTGCCATTATCGCTATTACTAAGAAGAAAAGAGCCCAAAAACTGAAAAATAAAATTGATTTTCCTTTTTCAGTTTTCTTTAACTCTTTAATTATATCTTGAAACTTTTTAAAACTATTTAATTTTTTTTTCATCTACTTTAACACCTTACCAATTAAGTTATTATCATGTATACCATTTATATAACTACGTGCATCCATTCTTTTCTTACCAAATGGCTTAATATCAGTTAAAACTATCTCACCAGAGGAAGTCATAACTCCAATACCATTTTTATATAATGAAACTACTTCCCCTATTTTTTTATCATTAAATTTTTTATCAGTAATGGTCGCATTATAAACTTTAAATACTTGATCATCCAATAATAAATAAGCACCAGGTTCAGGAGATAATCCTCTAATATGATTATAAACTTCTCTACTACTTTTAGATAAGTCTAAATGTTCTTCTTCACTTTTAATATTATAAGCATAAGTTGCCTCATCATTATTTTGTTTTATTCTCTCATTAGTACCAGCTATAATACTAGGTAAAGTATCTAATAATAATTCTTTACCCAAGATACTAAGTTTATCTTGTAATGTTTCTAAATTATCACTATCTAAAATATCTAATTCTCTAGTACTTATAATATCACCAGTATCCATCTTCTCATCCATATACATTATTGTAATACCAGTCTTCTTATATCCTTCTATAATAGCTCTATGTATAGGAGCTCCCCCTCTTAATTTAGGAAGTAATGAAGCATGTACATTAATACAACCAAGTCTAGGATAAGAAAGTATTTCTTTAGGAATAATTTGTCCGTATGCACAAGTAACAATAATATCTGGCTCTAAATCTAATATTTCTTTATAATCTATTTTTATATTACTAGGTTGAAAAACTAAAATACCATGTTTTAATGCACACTCTTTAATAGGAGTATTAACAAGTACTTGTTTTCTTCCAACTTTTCTATCTGGCTGACTAACAACACCAACAACATTATAATTTTCTATTAATCCTTCTAATATGTTAACAGCAAACACTGGCGTACCCATAAAAACTACTCTTAAACTATTCATCCTAATCACCCTTTATAAAACATAATAATAGTCGCAATAACACCTAAAGTAATAAGTAAAGATCCTAATATCATCAATATAGAAACTTTTCCATAGGCATTAATTAGTTTATCACTATTATAAACATCTTGTCTATTTTTTATATCATTAAGTTTCTTTTCTCTAATATTTTTTAATTCTTTATAATTATTTAAACTAATAATATTAATATCCTTAGAATTAATCTTTTCTGTAACAAGTATCTCATTACTACAACAATTAAACATTTTACCAATGGAATTACCTAAGTCACAAAAAGAAGCTTTAGCTAAAATATCATCTATATTTTTTAAATAATCAAGTCCTACACTACTTCTTTTGATTGCTAAAATACTAACATCAGTACTATTCTTTATTAATTTCCATTCTTCAAAACAAGTCTTAATAACAAACTTTTTCTCAGAATCATTTAACTTAGCTTTTCTCATAAGTAAACTTAAATTATTAAAACTAGCAAAGTAATCATTATTTAAATATGCTTCATCATCAAAATTATTAATATCAAAGTTATTACTACCTAATAGTCTATAAAAATACATAGGTGCAGAAAAAGCATAAAAACAACCTAATATAAAGCTATCAGTAAAATAAATTCCTTTTATTTTAAAGTCTTTTCCAAGTACATTATAAAAACCATGTCTTTGAAATATTTTATTTATTTCCATAAATTTATCATACATATTATGATAATTATCTGGTACTAATCCATTCTTATAAATATCTTCTTTATATATACTAGGAAAACCATGGAATACATATCCAGAAACTATATATTTATCATATATATATTTAATTATATATTTTCTAGCAATAACATCTTCTCTATCAGAAAGTCCTAATTTTAATGCACATATTTTACCTATTATTTTATTAATACCTTCATTAATATCAGTATAATTTTGAAATCTTCTAATTACTTTTTTAATTTGTGTAATATATTCAGCAAAATAGGCATCATCTTCAATAATAATAGAGAATTTATATATTGCATCAAAAAAAGTAAATAGTGCTTGTGAAGAGTCAACAAAAACTTCATAGCTATCATAAACACTATTTTTCTTTTGACTATATATAGAATTAGAAATTACTTCATCTATAAACTCAGTAACATCTCTTCGTTTAAAATAACGCTCTAACACTATTACCTCACCAACCTAAAAACAAGTAAACTAGTTACTACCGAACCATAAGATTGCATAATACAAACAACCTAAAACTACAAAGGCAAATATGCAAAGTAAAATAAATTTAACAAAAAAATTATTTCTGTCAAAGTAAGAATCATATTTTTTAGCAGCATTATCCATTACTTTTTCAAACTCCATTGAATTCTTCTTATTAGTTTCTAGCTCCTTAAAATTACTTGTTTCATTATTAGACCAAGTAGAATCATTTGTAGAATTGCTATTATTCTCATTCTGATTAATTATATTTTTAAAAAAATTATTGCTCATATACAAACAACTCCTTATTCTACTAATAGAATACCATATTTTTTTAAAAATGACTAGGATTAAAATTAATATCTATCTTAATCTTACTATTATCTTTATAATGATCTATTATTTTATTAAGAATTTCTCGTAAATTACCATCACTTTTATATTTTAAAATTATTCCATATCTATATATATTATTCATTTTAAAGATATTACAAGTAGAAGGTCCTAATATAATAGTATTATTTAGCTTTTTATCAAAAACTTTTTTTATTTTATTTGCCTCTTCATATATATATTTACTATCTTTTCCAGATATTCTTACATAACAAATATAATAAAATGGTGGATATTTTAACTCTCTTCTAATAAACATCTCTTTATTATAAAATCCTACATAATCATGATTTTTAGTATATTGAATGGCATAATGATCTGGATTAAATGTTTGAATAATAACTTGTCCCTCTTTATCACTTCTACCAGCTCTTCCAGCAACCTGTGCTAATAAGGAAAAGGTATTCTCACTACTTCTAAAGTCTGGAATATTTAGACTCGTATCAGCATTTATTACTCCAACTAAAGTAACATTATCAAAATCAAGTCCTTTACTAACTATTTGCGTCCCAAGTAAAATATCGTATTCATGATTTTTAAAAGCTCTAATCATTTTCTCATGCATACCTTTTCTACTAGTAGTATCAAAATCCATTCTTAAAATTCTACTATCTGGAAATATTTTATTTAATTCTTCTTCTACCTTTTCTGTACCAACACCTAAATCATTAATAGCTTCTTCCTTACACTCTGGACAAGTCCTATATACTTTTGTACCATATCCACAATAATGGCATCTTAATGTATTACTTGTTTTATGATAAGTAAGTGTAATATCACAATTAGGACATTTAAATGTATAGCCACAATTTTTGCAAGTTACAAATGATGAATATCCTCTCCTATTAAGAAGTAAAATAACTTGTTCTCCCATTTCGATTCTTACTCTTATCGCCTCAAGTAAATCTAAAGAAAAATGTCCTCTAGTTTTCTTCATCATCTCATTCATATCAATAATTTTAATACTAGGAAGTTTTTTTCCATTAATTCTATTTGGCAATTCTAAAAGTTTAAAAACTCCCTTTTTAGCTCGTGCAAAAGCTTCTAATGACGGTGTAGCACTTCCAAATATAACTGGACAATTATGATATTTAGCTCTTAAAACCGCTATTTCTTTTGCGTTATATCTAGGATTAGAATCATCCTGTTTATAGGAATCACTATGTTCCTCATCCACAATTATCATTCCTATATTATCTAATGGTACAAATATAGCACTTCTAGCACCAATGACTATCTTAGCTTCTTTTTTTACAATACGTCTCCATTCATCATACTTTTCTCCATCCGATAAAGCCGAATGAATTGCCGCAATATTATCACCAAAACGTTTTTGAAAACGTAAAACCATCTGCGGTGTCAAACTAATTTCTGGAACCAATACAATACTAGTTTTACCTTTTTTTAGTGCCTCTTCAATTAACTCCATATAAACTTCTGTTTTTCCAGATCCAGTAACACCATATAATAAATAAGGATAAGATGCACCATAACTTAAAACTTCATTAACTACACGTTTTTGATCATCAGTTAACTCCTTCTTAAGCTCAACTTTTTCATTATAACTAACTCTATAATGTTCTATTTTCTCTTCAATCAAAATATTTTTTTTAACCAAGGTATTTAAAGAACTTAAAGATATATCAACTAACTCTTTTCTTATAACCTTTTTCTTTTCTAAACACAACTTAACAATTTCCATTTGTTTAGGAGTCAATTTAGAATAATCAACATTATCATTTACATAATAATAAGTATCCAACTTCTTATTAATAACTCTTCCATTCTTAGCTTTTAAAGCTTTAGGTAACATCACTTGGTAACAACTAATTAAAGTAGACAACGTACTTTCTTGCATTCTTTTACCAAGTTCCAATAACTCCTTATTTAAAACAATATCTTCATCAACAACTCCAAGTATATCTTTTACATCTATAGAACTTTCCTTCTTTATTTCAACAATAAATCCTTCTAATTCCATAAAACCAAATGGTACTCTTACCCTAATACCAAGTTTTATTTTATCACGTAAATCACTAGGTACAGAATAATCAAAAACTCGATCAATATTTTTATTTGATAATTCTACTAATACACCTATAATCAAAGTACCATCTCCTCACAAATTTAAAGTAACAGAAAAAAAAGCCCTTGTCAATAGAAGGAAAAAAAGCCTTATAAGGCTTTAATAAACCGCAACTAGTTTAGCATGAACAACTTTTCTACCAGTATTATCATCTGTACAAGTAGAAAGTGTAATTATTCTATCATTAACACTAACACTATTATCAATATTTAATATATTTCTAGAACTAATAGTATTTAAAAATTCTTGATAAGTCTCTGTATCATAAAATACTGTTTGTAAATAATAAACTTCCGGTTTAACATAATAAGCAGAAAAAATAGTATAATAATATTTCTTTTTTTCTGTAATTATTAAAATTGACTTATTAGAATTTTTTTGCCAATCAACACTAAATATACTAGCAATACTACCAAAGGCAGTTTTATTAAGTAAATTATGTCCATAAAATATTGTATTATTATCACTCATATCAGGATTATTTCTATAATCCATAAAAGTCCAACCAGTTTTTTTCTTACTTTTATCATAAGAATGGCTTAAGTAATAATCATTATCAGTAGTTTGTACGATAGGATAATTAATAGTAGTTCCATCTACACTAAGCCAAGCAATCGTATCAGAATTACTCTCCCTTAATTGACTTATATTAACTTGATCTAATGAAGTACTTGCAAATCTTCTAAATAAATTACTATCTTGGGTAATAGATGTACCCGTATTAATAGAACCAGCATTACTCGTATCATCATTACTATTATCATCACTATTATTTACTGTACTCTTATTAGTATCATCACTAATTAAACTCTCAAAATCATTATGTACTACTTCTACTGGCTTAACATATAAAATTTTAACTAATGTACAAGTTGCAGCAAAATAAAGTATTATTAACAAGCAAAATTCTGGCTGTAATTGCCTTTTTCCAAAATGTCCAATGCACTTTTCTAAAAACTTAGACTTCTTAAACACTCTACTTAAAAGTACAAATAATTGTTTTGGATAAAAGAAAAATCCTTTAGACAATAAAGAACAAAGAAAATAAAAACCTTTCAAAGTAGATTTAAACACATATACAAAAAAGTTACCTATCTTTTTCATACAACACCTTCATTACTTACAGAAACTACAGTCTGCATAACAGGAGAAACACTCTGTTGAACAGTACTAGGTTGAACAACTGCACTTTGCACTACTGGAGCAACAGGTACTGAATTAGCACTAGGTACTTGATTAACACTATTATTAGGAACTACACCTATAGCTTGATTCTGAACAACAGGTACGTTACCAGCAACAGCATTAACAGGAGTAACTACTACAGGTTGAACAGTTTGTACTACCGGAGTAACAGCTACAGGATTAACACTAGGTACTTGACTAACAACATTAGGACTAACAGTATTATTAGAAGCAACACTAGTAGTCTGAATATTTTCAGTTACAGGAACATTATTGACAGGAGCCATAGTAACAGAAGAAACCGTACTTGGTGCCTCTACTTTAGTAACAGGAGTAACTACTGGTGTTTGCGTAACTACTGGAGTAACTTGTACATTAGGAACTATAGTAGTTTGACTAACTTGAGTAACAAGATTAGAAACAGTTTGAACAGAAGGAGTAGTATCTTTAGACACAGTAATATTATTAACTACATTCTTATCAACAACATCACTAGACTTTTCCTTCTTCTCTTTAGAAGTTAGAACAACACCAGTAATAAAAGAAGCAATAAGTATACAACCAAACACAATATAAACTAATGTCATAACTATCCCTCTATTCTTTCTTTATTAAAATAATTTTAAAATATCATTTACAGTAACAACAACCATAAGTAGCATCAATAACATTAATCCTACTGTATGTATCTTACCTTCAAGTTCAGGATCAACTGGAGAACCTTTAATTTTCTCTATAATTATAAATAATATATGTCCACCATCAAAAGCAGGTAATGGAAGTAAATTAATAAATCCAACATTAATACTTAAAAAAGCAACCAAGTATAAAACACTAGCAATTCCAGCCTTACTTTGTTCACCAACAACAGAGTAAATTCCAACTGGGCCAGATAATTGACTTAACTTAATTCCCCCAGTAAATAAATAACCAACAGTAATTGCCATTTGTTTAAATATAGAAGCAGTCTTTTTACCAGTATAAACTAAAGCATTAACAAAACCATGTTGTTTTTCTTGTTTCATTCCAATACCATAACGATAAACCTCTTGTCCATTTTCCTTAATCTTCATAGGTTTAAACTTATAAGTCTCTACACTACCATTTTCTTTTTCTACTTTAATAGTAGTATTCTTTGTAGGATCACTAATAGCTAAATATAAAGTTATATCATCAACATAAGAAATCTTATGTCCATTAATTTCTTTAACTACATCTCCTGCTGAAATACCAGCTTCATATGCCGGATAACCTTTCTCAGCTGTTGTAATAACTGGTTTCATAGAAGTACTACCAAAGAATAATCCAATAATAAAGATTATTAATATTGCTGAAATAAAATTGTTACCAGCTCCAAAAAACATTATTAAAAATCTTTGAAAAGCAGTCTTTGACTGTAATCTTCTCTTTTTAGGAACCTTTTGTAAATCGTCTTCACCAACATCTTCACCAGCTAACTGACAAAATCCACCAATGGGAATTGCTCTTATAGTATACTCAGTTTCCTTACCCTTTTTACTAAATAATTTAGGACCCATACCTAATGCAAATTCATAAACATAAACACCAGTCATTTTAGCAAATATAAAATGACCAAACTCATGAACTAAAACAATAAATCCTAAAATAACAATAAATAACAATAAATTTAATATAAAACTCATAACTTCCTCCTAAATAATTCCAAGTACTAAAATAAATGCCAAGAAAACAAATATTAAACTATCAAATCTATCCAAAATTCCACCATGTCCAGGAATTAAATTAGAAAAGTCTTTTTTACTATATTCTCTTTTAATTGATGAAAAAACCAAATCCCCTAATTGTCCAATACATGATAAAAATAAAGTTACAAAAATAACTAAAACCAATGAGCAGTTTTGATTAATAACTGTTACATAAAATGATGTTGCGATAAAAGTACCCATTAAAGCACCACCAACAAATCCTTCTATTGTTTTATTAGGAGAAATTGTAGGTGCTAATTTATTCTTACCAATGAACATTCCTGTAAATAATGCAAAACTATCTGTCATAGTAGTTATCAATAATAAATATATGACATATTTAATATCAAAATTACGTGTTATTGTCATTAAATTAAAACTAAGTCCAACAAAAAGTACTGAACCTATCAAAAATAAAGCATCAGATACATTATATTTTTCTCTATCTTTAATAAATATCATAGAAGCTAAAAATGCAAAGATTACAAAAGACATAACTCTATAATCTAAATTACATACAAATTCAATAGAATTAAAATTATTCATAGCTAGAAAAACAACTAGTAAATATGCAAATACTTTAATTAAAAATGGAAACTTTCTTACTGATTCTCTAATATGAATTAATTCATATAATCCTAATACAGCAAGTAATCCCATAAATATTGCAAAAGCTTCTCCACCTATAATTAGTAATGGAAATGCAATCAATATCATTACAATAGCACTTAAAACTCTTGTTTTCATAATTTATCCTCCAAACTTTCTATTTCTATTATTAAATTCTAAAATAGCTTTATCAAATTCTTTTTCATTAAAATCAGGAAACAATACTTTAGTAAAATAAAACTCTGCATAACTAGACTGATAAAGCATAAAATTACTTACTCTAAACTCTCCGGAAGTTCTAATAACTAAATCAACATCTGGTAAATCCTGATATAAATTCTTAGAAACCAAATCATAATCTATATCATCAATACTTATTTTATTTTCACTATATAAGTTACAAATCTTCTTAGTCATGTCAACTATTTCTGCTCTACCTCCATAGTTTATACAAATATTTAAAACTAATCCTGTATTATTAACTGTTTCTTTAGTAATAACATCCATTGCTTTTAATACTTTATCTGGTAAAGGATAATCTCTTCCTGAAAAAACAACTTTAACATTATCTTTAGATAGTTGTTTTAATTTAGAATTAAAGCATTCAACAAATAAATTCATTAAATACCCAACTTCTTCTTCTGACCTTTTAAAATTTTCTGTAGAAAAGGCATATAAAGATAAATATTTAACACCCGTTTTAGAAATATATTTACATAAAGTTAGTAAATTATCTGCACCAGCTTTATGTCCAAGACTTCTTGAAAAACCTCTTCTTTGAGCCCATCTTCCATTACCGTCCATTATAATACCAACATGAGTAGGTATATTCAATTTATTATCCATAACATAACCTCTATATCATTATATAACAAACGAAAAAAAAAAGAAAGTACTAACACTCTCTTAAAATTTATCTATATCTATTTTAACATACTTATTATCTTTTAGGCTATTACTAGCTTGAATCAATGTTCTAATAGCATTGGCACATCTTCCATTTTTACCAATAACTCTTCCCATATCTTCATCAGCTACCATAACTTGTATAAGTATAACGTTATCTTCTTCAGTAGGAAATTCCTTAACACTAACTGCCTCGGTATTTTTAACTAAAGATTTAACTATTTCTTCTGTCAATGTTACTAAATCCATATTACTTATCCTTCTTTACTTTAGAATCTGCATATTTTTTCATAATACCAGCTTTACTAAATAAGTTTTTAACAGTATCAGTTGGAATAGCTCCATTATTTAGCCATTTCATAGCTAATTCTTCATTAATTCTTACTTCACATTCTCCAACAGGTTGATAAATACCAATTAGTTCAAGATATTTTCCATCTCTTGGACTTCTAGAGTCAGTCGCAACAATTCTATAAGTAGGTTTCTTTTTAGCACCCATTCTTGTTAATCTAATTTTAACAGCCATCTTTTTCCCTCCATTTCTTTAATAGACTGCACTTATTATATAATAATAAAAATAAGATGTCAACCAGTTATTGATAACATCATTTTTTCGCATAAACATACGACGCTGGAACTTCCTTAGCCGGATAATATGGATTAGGATAACTACTCCCTTCAACAACCTCAAACCTTTTAGAAAAAATATCATCTTGAAGTCTAGTTTTATCATTATCACTATATTCAAATCCAGATAATAAATAACTACAAATAACAATCCCATCATCATTTAAATGATCAACTAAATTATCCCGACTCATTACAAGAGCAGAAGGAGTAGTAGCATAATCCAAAATATTAGAAAGAACAATAACATCAAATGTCCTATCATAATCAAAAAAATCAAATACATCAATCTTAGAAAAATCAATATCTTTATCTTTAATAATAGAAGTCATCACATCTAAATCTTTTTCATAAGGAACACGTCTATTATTAGAAACCCCACCTAAAAATAATTTATTCATACAATCAGGTACTTTAATACATAAATATCTCCAAAAAGAAAGTGCCTCTTCTTCTAATTCACTTTTAGCCAAAACTTCACTTAATAATTCAATAAACCAAATTCTATTATTACCATATGGTATATCAACACCTCTATAAATTAAAGACCATTTTCTAAGATAATAATAATATTTTGTTAACTCATTAATATCAAAAGCGGTAACACTTTTAGCACCCAAATAATACTCTGAAAAAACATGATCGGAAGAACCTAATACACTTAAAACATCTTTATCCTTAAGATCAAATCCTTTAAAAACTGCATCCAATTGTTCATTAGAAGTAGCATATATTTTTCTAAATGGAATAAACCCAACTCTATTATTACAAATATCAATAGCTAACCTTTTATCTTCTCTTAATCCCATAACAAATCATCACCAATGGAATTTATTCTAACTTGTTAGGTAATAAAAGTCAATAAAAGAAAAACACCATATAATTAAGTGTTATTCTAAGTATAATTATTCATTTTCTTGAAGAAACTCCTCATTTACCTCATCTATTTTTTTATCAATTTCCTCATTCTCTTGTTTTTCCTCTACAATTTCATCCCAAGGATCTTCATCATCATTAGCTTCCACTTTCATTTTTATATCACCAACTAATTCAATACCAAGTTCTTTTTCAATAGTATAATTAATATTATTTCCATCTATATCAATCTTAACACAATTAGGTTGTTTTAAACTCCTAACAATAATTTCTTCATTAGTAATTTCTTCTTCTCCCTCTTTTAAACGGACAACTTCACTATAATTATTAGTCTCTTTAATAACTTCAGTCTTAGTATCATTATCATAAGAATACCAAATATTAACATCGTAACTACCATTTATTTTAATATTATTACCTGATTTAACACCATTAAAATTATGATTAATAACCCAGCAACCTAATACAGTAGAAGGACTATTCGAAACATTTACTTGATTATCAGTAGTAAAAAGTTTTTTCCCTTTCGCTATTACTGCCTTAGTAACAATTTCTCTATAATTAGCCATACGTAAACCTCCTAATTTAATTTATGCTAAAGATATAAAATATTACCAAAAAACAAATAATTTTTTTCAAACAAAAACTACATTCAAACTAGAATGTAATTTTTACTTATTCAAAACCTCATAAAAATAATTATTAAGTTCATCTTTTACAAACTCAATTTTTTCATTGACCTTCTCTAAATACTGCATATAAATAACATAAATTGGTATATTATTTAACTCTTCTTCTAACTTTTCAAGTTCAACAAGCAACTCTTTATCATTTGTATTTACATATTTTTTCTGTAATCTCTTTATCTTTTCAATTAATGATACTAACTCTTCATTAGAGGCCATAGTATTTTTTAATTCAATACATTTTTTATAATCATCACTATTAATAATGGTATTAATAACTTCATTTAACGCTTCATTCAAATAGCTTCACCATCTAAACTCCAAGTTTTAGCCTCAACTACTCTTACCTTAATAATATCTCCAGGTACAACTTCTTTTTCACTTAAGAAATTAATAAGTTTATTAGTATCTGTATATCCATAAAACATATTATCTTTTTCTGAAACACCTTCTACTAATACTTCAACTATTTTATTTTCTAATTTTTTATTGTTTTCCAAAAAATATTTATTAACAACTTTATTAAGTCTTTGTAATCTATTTTCTTTTTCCTCTTCACTTACATCATCTTTTAATAAACAAGCAGGAGTTCCTTCTCTTTTAGAAAATATAAATGTAAAGGCATTATCATATTTACACTCTTCAGCTAAACTTAAAGTCTCTAAAAAGTCCTCTTCAGTCTCTCCCGGAAAACCTACAATTATATCAGTAGAAATCGCAACACCTGGAACAGTACTTTTAATTTTATTAAATAATTCTAAATAACTTTCTCTAGTATAACGTCTTCCCATTAACTTTAATATTCGACTAGAACCAGACTGTACTGGTAAATGAACACTTGGCATAATATTTTTATATTTACCAATAACTTCTACCATGCTATCTGTAAAATCCCAAGGATGAGAAGTCATAAATCTAACTCTTGGTATATCCTTTTTAGCAATATCTTCTAATAAATTACCAAGTGTATAGTCATCATATAAATCTTTTCCATAAGCATTAACATTTTGTCCAAGTAAAGTAATTTCCTTATATCCATCTTTTATAAGTTCATCTACTTCTTTTAAAATATCTTCTTTAGCTCTACTTCTTTCCCTTCCTCTAGTATAGGGAACTATACAATATGTACAAAACTTGTTACAACCATAAATAATATTAACATAAGCTTTATAATTATTAGTTCTAATAACAGGTAATCCTTCTACTAAATCACCTTCTTTAGAAAACACTTCTATTTGTTGTTTATTCTCTACTATTGCTCTATCAATAATATTAGGCAATTGATACATATTATGAGTACCAAATACAAAGTTAACCCAAGGGTATTTCTTAATAATTTCTTCAACTACACTAGCTTCTTGTGCCATACATCCACAAAGTCCAACTATTAAGTCTTTTTTCTGTGTCTTTAAATGCTTAAGTCTACCTAACATACCAAATGCTTTATTATGAGCATTTTCTCTAATAGAACAAGTATTTAAAAGTACTAAATCAGCATCTTCATAATTGTCAACTTTTTTAAATCCAAGACCAGTAAGTAAAGCCTCTATATTTTCACTATCATGCTCATTCATTTGACATCCATAAGTCTTCAAATAAAAAGTCCTACCTTTATATTTATCTTTAATTTTACTATCAAATTTAAAGTCAACTCTCTTATAATCTTTATCTTCTCTACGTCTAGCATCTTTATAATTTGGTAAATGCATAAATATCACTTCCATTCCTAAAATATAATAACTTAAAACCAAAGAAAAAGCAACTAAGCAGTTGCCTCTATTGACGAATTAATTATCTGTTCTAAAGTCTTAAAACCATTCTTCTTCATTAATTCACTTTTAATTTCATCTAAACGTTCAACTATCATTTCTAAAAGTCTAGTCATACTAGGAACAAGTTCTTTCTTCTCCAAGTTTTCAACTATTACTTCTAAGTTATTAAGTTTAGAATACTTACCATAGTAAACATTATTTATACATGCATTACATAGCTTCTTAAAAGATGAAACATCAATATTATTAAATCTTTTATCTTCTAAAATCTTAAATGCACAACAAATATAATTACTATTGATAGCTTTATCTAACACCGTTTCTCCCTTATTATTCTTAATATTAGGAAGATAGTTTTTCTTTTTTACTAATTGTTCAACTATTTTAATAGTCGCAACAGAACTATCACAAACTAGAATATGTCCAAAGGTATCTCCTTCAACATTTTGATGATTAACATCCCAACTTCTCTTCTTCATTAAACGAAGAACTAAATCATACTGTCTAGCTTTCAACAATCTTGTAACAACATCGTTACCAGCCCCATCACAAACATTTACGTCAACCTTATTTTTATCTATTAATATTTCAACCACATCATAGTATCCATGCTTAATAATATTAAAAATCAGGGACGGATCTGTAGAACAAGCATTTATAGCTTGTTGCTTGTCATAAAACATTTCAAACACCTCTTTGTTCACGTGACAGTTATATATTCTACCAGAACATTTGCATTTTGTCAAATTTGACTACCTCCTCATCTATTTTAATTATGCAAAAATTATTAAAGATTTATACATACAAAAGAAAAAAAACGGTTAAACCGTTCCCTAAATTCTATTATTTTTATCAATAGTTTTATTAATAAAAGTATCTTCTATAATCTCTGATTTAATTTTATTTCTAACTAAATACCTACGATATGAATCACCGACAATTACTCTTTTATTTTGTATCAAAAGTACAATTAAAATAACAGTAGTCCCCAAAGAAAAAGATACTATACCAGTCCAAGGTAAAACCTTTAATAACATAATACCCTTTCTTTTAGGATCAGTTCCATCTTCCAAAGGATAACCAAGTTCATTATATAAAGAAGCTTTTTCAACAAAAGAAATAGAAGCCTCATAATAACTATCCTTTATATTACTAGAAATAACTTTTTTTAATTCTCCAATACGCCTATTATTAAACATATCATTAGCTCTACCAGTAGTAACTATTGAAACTCTATTATAATAAAAGTCATATAATAACAAAATACCATCATGACTATCAGAAATACCAAATGTATTATAATCATAAAAATCCTGACCATAGAAAGTAGCACTCTCTTTAGGATTATCATTAATAGTAACAATTACCATATCCATATTATAAGTATCAATATATTTAGAAACTAGTTTATATAAACGTTTCTCCTCAGAAGAAGAAAACTTACCTGCAAAATCATAAATTTTCTCACTACTATCAACTAAAGGAGTACTTAAAACAGCTTCTCTATTACTATCAGTAACTTCTATATAACTAGGAACACCATAATCAGATTCTGTTCTAACTTGATAATTACTAGATGCATAAACATTATCAATACTAAAAGTAAAAACAAAAATAAATATAATAAAAATAAATTTCTTCATTAAAACACCCTATATATAAAATACATAACTATACTTGTTATTATAAAAAGTCCTACAAATAAGAAAACACCAAAAATAACGACTTCTTTAATCCCAAAAACAGTATCAGTAGTATTAAGTATAACCTTTCCTGTTTGTCCATTTACAATAAACATATAATTTTTATTTCTGTATTTTGTATTAAGTATAAAAACTGGCAATAAAACAATTTTATTAGAAACAGAAGTAACTTCAAGACCATTATTATTTAATATACTTTCCTGGTGTTTAACACTATTAGAAACAAAAGTTATACTAGTATCTATACATTTAGTTTTAACCTCTTCCAACTTACTTTCACTATCTAAATCAAAAATTCCTACTAAAACATCACCAACTTCATCAAAATTACATAATTCCTTATAATCAAAAGGTTGCATTTTTATAAAATCATCAGATAAAGAAGAAATACCAGTACACAAAATATTATTAAATTCTAAATGATTATTATTTCTAACTAAGTAACTAGAAGTTTCTTTATAATCATAAGTTTTATCTTTAAAATAACGATAATCATAAGAATTAAAAACTACCTCTCCATCAACAGAAACATCATATAGAAAAAAAGGTATATAAATCTGTACTATATTATTAACATTATTATCTTTTTTAAAAGAACTAGGTATAAATAGACTCTTCTTCATAAATTTTTTTATTTCATAACTTGCCTCAATTTTATCATATTTAAAAGGTATATATTGCTTTATTGATAAATCATATTTTTCATCTATAATATCAACTTTATCACAACAATTAGGACAATTAGTCAAAGTATTATCTGTCGTTACAAATTTAAAAGAGCAAGTATTATTACTACATTTATAAAGATACACCATATAATTATCACACTCTTCTCTTATAAAGATTATATCAAAAGAAAAAGACACCATCAAGCGTCCTTAAAAACAATTATTTTATCTTTATATTAATATTATCAACTATTTTGCCAATAACACTACCTGACCCAAAGGAACCATTGACAAAAGTATTATTAGCACCATGCATATGAGAATTTCTTAATTCTACAAGTCTTTTTACATATCCATCAGATCTTTTTAAATTACGCATCTCATTTTTAGTTTCCAATTCATGTTTATGTCTAGCACTAAAATTACGATACCTAGAATACATAATAATAAAATATAAAACACCAGATAATAGGAATATATAATTAGTATCAAACTCTATATAAGTCATTCCTAAATATCCTAAAAATTCTACAAATATTGAAACTAAAATCAATAATGGCATATGTATCGGTACACTACCCATAGTTTCTTTAGTTCTAGCATTAACTGCTACATAATGTAAAGTGCTTTTATTACCTTTTACCTGTTGATAACTATATAGCCAAACTGGTAAATATGCTGCCCTCCATTGTTGTCCTTTAACTTCAAAGTCTTCTTGATTCCAACAAACACCTCTATCATATTCAGTCAAAGTTTCATTAGCGGAAAATCTCGCAACATCTTTTGCTTGTTCTCTAACTAAAGGCTTCAACTGTTCAATATTAATATCTCTTTTTTCAGAAGTATAACCTCTTAAAAAATTAGCATTATATTTAACACAATTTTCTATATCAAACGGCATTATAGCGTTAATAACATTGTTAGTTTTACTAGATGATGAATTAAGTCTATCAGAATTAGATTCAACTGTTAATCCTTCGATAGAAAAATCAAATTCCCTTCCTACATTAAATAAATCAGCATCATAATAAGTTGTAGAGTTATCATCAGATTCTCTTGTATAAGTTCTAACTAATTTTTCACCTTGTCCAACTAATTTTACATGTGAATTAATATCTACTAACATATATGGAAAATATACACCCATAATATTTTGAGTAGTAAATTCTTTTTTAAACCTTGGATGTGCAAAAAACTTTCTAGAACCAACAAACTTTTCTATTTGACTCTTTGCTTCATCTTTAGTTACTGAAAAAGGCAAAACAACATCTGGAATTGCTCCATTTGGGATTTGTTGATTAACTGATAATACATTACGACACCAGTGACATCTAGCTTGTGTAGAAGAAGCAGTATCAATAACTACTTCTGCTCCACAGCTACTACATTTAAATGTTAATACATCTTTAGTATCAGCAATTATATCTGTAGCACCAGATCCTAAAATTTCACCAGACAACTCTTTAATATCTGTCTGCATACCAGATATTTTTTCACTTTCAAATTCATGACGACAGAAATTACATCTTAATTTACCTGTCGAAACATTTAAACTAATATCAGTAGAGCCACACTTCGGACATTTTTCTTGTCCATCTTTAGCACCAATATCAGTTTGAACTATCGTAGGAGAAGAATTATTAACTTCAGGTATAACCTTTTTTTCTTCATCCTGCATAAACTAAATACCTAATAAATTTTTCTTTTTAGCATCAAAATCTGCTTGGGAAATTACTCCAGAATCTAATAATTCTTTAGCTTTTTTTAATTCCTCATAAGGATCAGCTGCAGGAGTAGCAGCAGCTTGTACAGCACCTACGTTAATAAATGGATTGGTACCAGTTGCTTCTTGTTGAGTACCTTGTGCCATTCCATTAGCAGCATTCATTCCCATACCCATAAATGCCATTGTTGCTCCAGCACCGGCAGGATTCTCACCAGCTGCTTGTACACCACGAGCAACAGATTGTTGCATGAATGAATTACCTCTATTACCAGATAAAGCATCAGCTTTCTTAACATCACTAAGTAATTTCTTAGTATCTTCGTCATATTCAATCGCAAGAATTGCAGTCTTAACAATTTCTAAACCTCTAGTAGCCTTCCATTGATATGCATCTTCAACAGCTTTAGCCATTGCTTGAGCAAAACCAATTTGATCAGCTTGAATTTTAGAAATACGATTACCCTTGCTTGGATCATTAGTATAATTAGAAAAAGCTGCTGATAAAGTACCAACTACTTCACTAAATAATTGATTACTAGCATCATTATCCATATCATTAAAATCAAATGCAGGAGCTCCTGGTTGTAAGAATTTAACAGGAACAAAGTTTTTAACAAATAGTATTGGATCAACTATTTTAATACTATAAGTTCCTCTAGTAATTGCTCCAACTTGTGCATTTAAATATGCATCATCCCAATAAATTTCAGATTGAGTACCAAACTTATTATTTGGTATTTCTTTTAAATTAACATAAAATGCCAATTGTTGAGAACCTGGTTGTCCACCAAATTTAAATCTTTCCCAAGATTGTCCTAGTGTAGAAAATAAAATACCATCCCCAGCAAATAATGATTTAGAGTTAACATCATCACTCTTAAATTCATAACCACCAGCTTCAGCAATTAAACCTGTAATTTGTCCATCTTGAACTGTAATTAATGCTGTTCCCTCTGGCACAATCATCTTGCTTCCGTTAGAAATAACATTGTTAGAACCCTTTGTATTTTCTCCACGTCCAGCATTAGTACCTGATGGTACTGCTTGAAATAATGCAGCAGTTGCAGGTACATCAGTCCTTGGTGCATAAAAATCTTTCCATTGATCGGCAAAAGATCCAGATAAAGCACCAGTAAAAGCTTTAATAAATCCCATAAAATACCTCTTTTCAATTTTATATATTCGATAGAAACATCAAAGTTTTCTCCTATCTAACATAATTATAGCAAAAAAAAGCGTAGATAACTACACTTATTTTATATATTCTTTACCACCCATATATTTTTGTAAAACTTTAGGTATTTTTATACTTCCATCTTCTTGATAATTATTTTCAATTACGGCAATTAATCCTCTAGGAGTAGCAACGACGGTATTATTTAAAGTATGTAAATAATATGTTCCTTTTTCTCCTTTAGTACGAATACCTAAACGTCTAGCTTGAGCATCTCCAAGTGTTGAACAGCTTCCAACTTCAAAATATTTCTTTTGTCTAGGACTCCAAGCTTCAATATCACAAGATTTAACTTTTAAATCAGCTAAATCTCCAGAACAACATTCAAGTTGTCTAACAGGAACATCTAAACTTCTAAAGAACTCCACTGTAAGCTTCCACATTTTATTATACCAATCCATACTATCTTCTGGCTCACATATAACAATCATTTCTTGTTTTTCAAATTGATGAACACGATAAAGTCCTCTTTCTTCTAGTCCGTGACTACCACCCTCTTTTCTAAAGCAAGGAGAATAACTTGTCATATGTACTGGTAGTTCTTCTTTCTTTATAATTTGATCTTTAAACTTACCTATCATACTATGTTCACTAGTTCCAATTAAGTATAAATCTTCACCTTCAATTTTATACATCATAGCTTCCATTTCAGGAAAAGACATAACACCAGTAACAACATCAGAATGTATCATAAATGGTGGAATCGCATAAGTAAAACCAGCATCTATCATAAAATCTCTTGCATAAGTAAGCATTGCTTCATGAAGTCTAGCAATATCTCCAAGTAAATAATAAAATCCTTGTCCAGATGTTCTCCCAGCAGCATCCTTATCCATTCCTTTTAACTTTTCAATAATATCAGCATGATATGGAATTTCATAATCAGGAACAACAGGCTCACCAAATTTTTCTACTTCCACATTACAACTATCATCCTCACCTATAGGTACAGAAGGATCCATAATTTGTGGAATAACTAACATTTTTTCTCTTATTTCACTTGTTAATTTTACTTGTTCTTCTTCTAATTTTTTAATCTCATCAGCGCTCTCTGCTATCTTTTCTTTTATTTTATTAGCTTCATCAACTTTTTTCTCACTCATTAGTTTTCCAATTTCACTTGATAGTTTGTTCTTATCAGCTTTTAACCCATCAACTTTAACTTGTACCTCACGAACTCTTTTATCAAGTTCATAAACCTCATCTACTAATGGTAATTTCTCATCTTGAAATTTCTTCTTAATATTTTCTTTAACTAAATCCCTATTTTCTCTTATTAATTTAATATCTATCATATCTATTCCTCATTTCTTTTTTCTATTTTAATAACATATTTAAAACGTCCTACCCGAGACAAAATAATTAATCATATAAAAGCCTCCCAAAAATAAAAAGAATGACACTATAAGGAGTGCTAAATAGCACGGTGCCATCCTTTATTTAACTTAATTAGATAACGGTTTTAACCGGATAAAATATCATCTATAGAGTAGATAAATAAGTATTTAACAGTCATTTTCACCAAACATGACTTCTCTTTGCATAAATAATCTTATTATTAGTTCTAATTATCGACTTGTTAATATTATATGCCATATTTAAAGAAATATCAATATCAATTATCACTATTTTTATAACAAAAAGTAACAAATGAAGGAACAGTATAAAATTTAACATCCGTAAAAAATAAACTTGGTTTATCTGACTTTAACATACTTTCTGATGCATTATTTAAACACTGAGCATCAGAACATAAAGTAATATAAAAATTAGTCGAATTAATTTTTACATATCCTTTATAATTCTTATACTTTTCAGACTGTAAAATAGTAACATTATCTTTACTAACTAAAATACAAAAAGAAGAAACTCTATTAGTATTACCTTCACCATCACAAACATACTTATTCATAGAAATATCATTTTTAACTTCATTAACAACTTCCAATGCAACTTTACTTAAAGCTTCATTTTCCTGAACTTTAGTAAATAATTTATAATACCCAAAAGCAAGTATCGTCAAACCAATTAAGAAAAATGTTCCAAAGAATGTAAAAACTATCTTATTAATTTTATAATCAGAAGTTAATTTTCCATGACTACTATTATTATTTCCAGAAACATAATAAACACCGTCATAACAACTTGCTGTATTAAAACCAATTACCATAATCATAATAGGAGCAAACAGCACAGTAAGTATTCCAGAATATCCAAATCTCTTTCCTAAATTATAAAGAACTAATATACCAATTATAGGAGAAGGAACTATTCTACCAGTTGTAATAAATAAAAAAGGAGAAGGAATCAAGGAAAGAAAAAATAACCAGCCGTTATGTAAAATAATATCATAATATATATACAAACCATAAAATGGTACATAAAAACTCCACCAAGGCTTATTTGCTTTCATATATATAAAATTTATAGAAAGTAAAGTAAAAGAAACATATGTTGCAGCTAAAAGATAACGTGCAAAATCTAAAGACAAAACAACATCAGCAATACTATCTCCTGTATTATAAAGTATAAAAAAAACAGCAAACATTAGCAAAATATAAAGAAAGACATTAAATATTACGCATGTCAATTTACTCCCCGCTTTAGAAGAAATTGCATAATTAAATCTACTATTAATACTTTGATTAACATAAGGAGTAGAATTAGCTAAATTACCTTTGCCAACAACATATGAATTAGTAACGCCATTATCAGCAAATTTCAACATCGAAGCGTTATCCGGATGATTATAATTAATATTACCGCACTTAATACAGCAACGTTGACTTTTTTTCATCTCAGCACCACAACGACTACAAATAATTTTTTCTTCCATACCATCATCATCCTTATCTACAATAATTTTAGCATAAAACAAAATAAAAAAAAAGAGACTACTTAGCCTCTATAATTAATTTAATAGCCGTTCTTTCTTCACCATCAATAGCTATATCTTGAAAAGCCGGAATACAAACCAAATTCTTTCCAGACGGAGCTACAAATCCTCTCGCTATTGCTACTGCTTTTATAGCTTGATTTAAAGCACCAGCACCAACAGCTTGAATTTCAACAGCCCCTTTTTCTCTAAATACATTCGCAAGAGCTCCTGCTACACTATTAGGATTAGATTTACTGCTTACTTTAAGTGTTTCCATAAATATTATTCATTCCTTTCTACACTTAAATATATGCAACTACAACATTAAAAATAACAATTAATCTTTAATATATTTCATTAACTCTTTTGTAATAAATTCATATCCTTCAGAAGAAATATGTAAACCATCCTTAGTATAAGAAATATCTAAATTACCATCATCATCAATTAATTTATCATATAAATCAATATAAGTAATTTCTTCATCCTTAGCTAAATCTTTTAATAAATCATTAACCTCAATAATTTTTTCATTATCAAATTTAATATCTCTAACATCATCAGAAATTTTATCATCATCAGTCTTATTAATCGGATAAATAGACTCTAAATATATCTCACTATAAGGTCTATTTTCTTTAATAAGTTCAATTATCTCCTTAACATTAGAAACTATTTCAGAATCATCCGTTCCTTTTCTCAAATCATTAATACCTATTAATAAAAATACTTTAGAAGGATTATAATCATATACTCTTTTTTTCATATCACTAACTATACTACTAGTAAAGTCCCCAGAAACACCAGAATTAACAACCGGATAATCTTTAAAATACTCTTTTATATCGTATTGCTCAGTAATTGAATCACCCAAAAATAAGAAGTTATCATCAATTACTTTTTCAACAACTTTTTCTTTTTTAATAATACTTTTCACTTTATCATCATGATCATAACACAAATAATGGTATGCAATAAAAGTAAGAAACATTAAACAAGAAACAACTAAAAGAGAAATAATAAGACCTGATTTATTTTTTTCTTCATATACTTCATCTTCTTTAGGAGGTAAAACAACTTCATCTACTATCTTTTTAACTTTCTTTTTATCCTTTTTATCCATAAAACTTGTATCTAAATTCATAGTAGCATCCAAGTCAACATCATCAAATACTAATTGTTGCTGCTGCGTCTTTGATAAATCTATATCATCATAACTATCCTTAAGTCTTTCATAACGACTAAACTTACTATCAGCACTTATATACTTAGAACTACTATTTTTATTATTTTTATTCTTTGGCATATACATCCTCCTACTACAAAAATAATTATAACAAAGAAAAAGAAGAAATACATCTATATTTCCTCTAAATTATAAATCTTTACAATTGCCCAGATACAATACTTTTAATACTACTATAAAATAATTCTATAAAATTCAACTCTTTTACATCATTTTTAACGATTAAATCCGTAGAAGAAATTTCCTTATCATTTTCTAATACCATCATTTTACCAACTGTACTTCCTGCCTTAATTGGCAATTTAATATTATCCAAGACTATATTATATTTGTAATTATGTTTTTTATCATCAACTAATTCAACAACACCCAAATCATTTTTTAACGATACATCTACCATAGAACGATTAGATTTATCTAATTTAATTCTTTCCACAACTTGACCAGACTTTTTCAATAAGTTGAACTTTGTATTCATAAATCCATAATCTAAAAGAGCCATAGTCTCACTATTTCTAATCTTACTATTTTCTTCTCCTAAAACTATTGCAATCAAACGCATATTATTCTTCTTAGCAGTTGCGGCTAAACAATAAAGAGCATTATCAGTATGTCCAGTTTTTAATCCATCGGCTCCTTCATAAAAACGTACAAGTTTAATTGTACGTTTACATAAAAATTATATACTTACCATTAACTATTTTCTTTCAAAAACTTAATAAATTCATTTTTTAGTTCTGGATACAAATCATAAAATTTATTAACATCAAAGCCATTACTTCTCCATCTCATAACTTTAGAAATTAAATCACTATTATCATCCGGAACCTTACTAGGTCTATTAGGATACAGATACAATTTAATTTTATTTAAATCATTAAGTTTAATTAATTCATCATATACATTATCTATATACTCACAAGATATTACATTTTCTTCTCTCATACTAACTAATTCTGCAGTCCAAACAGTAAATTCTGAAGTAAAATTTACCGAATTAAGTTTATATAAATATCCAGAACAATTAAATATTTTTTTAAACATTCCAGCTTTTCTTTCTACTAATTCAATAGGATAATCTATTCCATCACCAAATAATGAATAATATAAATCAGAACCAAGCGGTGATATAAATATAATAGCAATTTCCCTTACTGGTGTTGCATATACAAACTTATTTATAGGTTTAATAACTTTTAAATTTTTAACAGACGATCCGTGATAAACATATTTCATTATAAGCTTCCTAACTATCGAATAATAACCGATTCAAAGAATCTTTCCTGAAACTCCGTAAGTGCCTTTATTGCCTCATCTGAATATTCTTTCCCATCAGGTACAACAACCAATTTATCGTCATCATCATTAGTTCTATGTACTATCGCAATAACCCTTCCAGTAAATGTAGAAACTGGCTCAAAAACTCCTAAAACATAAGCATCAAGTTCTTCACCATCAGCAGAAATAGTATTAGGAATATACCCGCAATTTACCATGTATATAAATTCATGTTTTGGATGTTTCGTAGCCAAGGGTCTATCCATATGTACTTCTACTACTTTTCCTAAAAAGTCTTTAGCGTTACTCATAACATCACCTCTAACATAATTCTAATATAACAAAAGACAAAACTCAACTATTTGCCTCTCTTCTTATCAAATTTTTTTTGAACTTTAAAAAAAACATCTCTATCAACAATAGGAACTATATCCTTACCAGGAACTTCAAACTTATTCTTTTTTCTAAGCCCATATCTAACATTACCTATATAAATAGGATTAGTAAGAATTGATTTAATAGTAGACTGTCTCCAAACTCCACCTCTTTTAGTAGGAATATCCCTCTCTTGTAACATCTTAGAAATAGCTAACATTGAATTACCTTTTAAATACCAGCGATATATCTCTTTAACAACAACAGCTTCTTTTTCATTCACTCTAAGTCCAACGCCAATCAAATAATCATATCCATAAACCCCATTACAATTTGTATAATTACCTTCCCTTGTCTTTTGTTCATAACCTAAAGAGACTCTTTCCGCTAAATTTTCCCTTTCAAATTCTGCAAAAATACCAATAATCTTTACAAACATTCTCCCAACAGCGTTAGAAGTATCTATTTTTTCTGTCTGAGAATTAAATGTACAATTATTATCACTAAATAACTCAATTAAATATATTAAATCCTTTACACTTCTTGTTAATCTATCCAGCTTATAAACCAAAACATTTTTAACTCTCCCAACCCTAACATCCTGAATTAATCTTAAAACCTCTGGTCGTTCTTTTAAACTTTTTCCAGAAATGCCATCATCTATATAATAATCAACAATTTTCCAGTCATTTACTTCAGCATACTTCGTTAACTTATCCATTTGAGCATGAATACTAAAACCATCTCTTGCTTGTTCTTCAGTAGAAACTCTTACATAAATAGCTGTATCCAAAAATATATCCTAAAAAATACATAACTGAAAAATTGTCCCATTAATATCTCCTTAATAAACATTCATCTAATTATATGAAATATTTATTAAAAAATACTAAAACACTATACTACTTACTATAGTGTTTATTCAAAATAATATAAACCAATAAACAAATATATGAAACAATCGATAATATTAATCCTAGTTTTAAACCTGGAGGATAATAAGTAAATTTAATATTATTAACACCTTTATTTATCTTAACAGCCATTAAACCATTATCAACTTTTTCAATTTTAACTTCCTTTTTATTAACAAAAGCCTTCCATCCTTTATCATATGGAACAGTATACAAAACTAAAGTATCTTTAGAAACATCAATTTTTGCATTAAAACCATTATTAACAAATTTAAAAGTATTAGAACGAACTTCAACATCATCATTATAAAGTTCTTTATACTTATCAATTTGCTTATCATTAAGTATAATCATATCATTTATAATCTTATATTTTTCTTCAGTATTTTTACTTAAAAATTCCTTATTACTAATATATTTATTAAATACAAAACCTAATTCTTTATAATTATCATTTAAATAAATCTGATAATTTTTAGTCTTCTTATAAAGTTCATAATCTTCTCTTTTTTCATTAGTACATGAAATAAAATATTTAACAGATAAGAAATCATTTAAAGGATTATTCACTTCAATATTAGTAGAAATAAGTCCTTGATAATCAACACTATTATAAAATTCAAAAGCAGCACCAGACTTATTAGTATTAAAAGACAATAAATTACCATTTTTAAAAATCATTCCTTGATTGGAATAACATCCTGAAAATGAATTACTTCTAACTAACTCATCAAATTTTATTTCTTTATAACTATTCATAAAATCATAATATTTTTTGTTATACTCAAAACTATTATTTCTATATTTATAAATCGTATAATTAGACCAGATACTAGAAAATAGTATTACAAAAACAAATAAATACTTGAGTCTATTTTTAGAGCCATACACAAGTACAAGTATAAGTAAATTAATAAGCATAAATCCAATCATCATAACAATATACTTAATATCATGAATATACTCTACACCTGGATGTCTATATGTTAACACAAAGTACAATAAAATCATCACTAGTAAACCTAAAAGTGAAGTAAGAACACCAGTTTTAATACTAATATTTTCTTCTATACATTTTATAGAAAGTAAAGATAAAACAAGTGTTGGCATATAAAACCATCTTGCATAATACTTAGTTGTAAACAAGAAAAATGAACTATTAAGTACCGGTACAAACATAAATAAAATACATGTAAATATCAATATACTAAGCCAGTTTTTTCTCCTTTTAAATGCACAAGAAATTGCTAGAACAGAACCAACGAATGGTAAATATAAATCAATACTATTATAATTATCCGCATTTAAATAAGCTCTTGGTGTCATAACCTCTGAAGGAAAGAAAAACGACCTAAATATTTCAATATAATCAATTAAACTACTATATTTTAAAGAATTAATCAAAGTAAAATTATTATTAATTCTAGGATTAGAAATTGTAAATAATAATGATGGTATTAATACAACACTAGCAAGTAATGTGCCCAGCACTCCTTCTAATAAAATAGAAAAGAACTTTTTAACATTAAAATCATAACTCTTACAAATAATTTTAATAACATAATAAATAACAACAAAAACAACTTCTCCTATAAACATAAACCAGTTTGTAAAAGCTAGTAAAGAAACTGTCAAAGCAAAATATCCTTTTTTATTATCATAAACCAAATTATCTAATGTATATAAAAGTAAAGGAAATAAAACGACAGAATCATAGAAATGAAATAACATATTTGTGAGTTGAAAACCCGAAAAAGAATATAATAAAGAGCCAAGTAATACTAATTTTTTATCTTTAACATAACGCCTCATAAATAAATATGAAGTTAAACCAGCTACTCCAAACTTGATAATCATTAAAAATGAACATAAATAAGGATACCAAGTAGCAGGAAACAAATAAGAAATAATATTAAAAGGACTAAATAAATTATAAAAACTAAATGTCCCTATAAAGTTACTTCCCAAATCATTAAACCAAGTCCATAAATAACTACCATCTTTTAATGAGTAATTAATAACTTCGCCAAATACCATTTGTTGTAAATTAAAATCCGCTCCTAAAAAAAATAACCCTTTCCCCAAAATTGTATTAGGTAAAACTACTAAACATCCAACTAAAAATGAAAGTAAAAATGCTAGTATTCCATATTTATATTTCTTAACTACTTTACTCATTTATAATCACCAACAAAATTATACCAAAAAAAATAAAAAAGTATCAAATCTTAATGAAATGATACACTAATTTTATAATTAAAGCTTAACATTTATCAGTACATAATTTTGTTGTTAAGTAGAATTTATCAAATATTTCATTTTCTTCTTTTAATATTTCTTCACTTAATTCAGAATCAAAGCTTTCTTGTTTTTCAGATATTCCATCAATTAATTCTTCTGCTTTACCATTTTTTATAGAAATAAAATTTGGAGCAAATAGTCTTTTTTCACCAACACTAACTGTATTATCATTTTCATCAGTTAAAGTGTAATCTTCTAATAACTTATCAAAATATTCTAACAACTTATAATAAGCTTTAGTCCCTTTACTTTTTATAATAGGAGTCCCATCCTTTAATTCATACTCATCTCTTAATATTTCATTATGAAATCCATTCCATATACGTACATAATATATTTTTTCAATACTATTTTCATTTGCAGATTCTATAGCCTGTTCTATTACACTTCTACACCAAGGACACTCTGGATCACCAAAATATACAATAAATGTTTCCTCATTTTCTATCTTTTTTACAACATCTTCAGCAGTAGTATAAACAAATGGATTATCCTCTTTTATAGATAAATTTCTATATTTAAAATAATCATTTTTTTCACCATTAAAGTTCTCATATTCCTCTTTGAATTTTAAAGCATCACTCATTTTTTCTTTTTTGTTACCACATGCAGTTAAACTCATCATCCCAACAATTAATAGTAAAATTAATAATATTTTATTTTTCATGACATTTACTTCCTTTCAAATTTAATTATACATATTTTTTATAATTAAATAAATAACTAGGAAGTTGAATCAACTAAACGCTTGGTTGAGTTTGTATAATTTTAATCTAAAAATAACAAAATAATATTTAAAACCCAATATTTAAATATTCACATACCAATTTAATTGTATGTGAATATTGCTATAGTAAAAAGGTATCACTTCTTAAAGAAATGATACCATGAAGTTTATATTGTATCAATCTGTTTGTAACCTTAAATTCACTAATAAATCTTCCATTTCTTTTCTTTCTTCTTCGGTAGGTTCTACCGATTTACATCATTTACCATGCCATAACATAACACCATCTGTATCATAAGATATAATTTTATTAAATATTTCTTTATTATTATTTATCTTATTATTATATTCCTTCATATAAGTAATCTCTTCTTCTTTATTTACTACTTCGTTATTACTTATTTGATTCCATACATTGCTTGTCAGAGTAATACTTCTTTGTTTAACTAGATTTTCATTTCTATAATATTTAACATTTATTAAATCTAAATCTTTTAACTTTTTTATTGTAACAGATATTGCTTTTGGCTTAACTCCAAATAAATTAGCAAAATAACCATTACTAGCAAAACAAGTATTATTGTATTTATCATTCCTACAAAAACCTACTATTCTTATATAAATTAATTTATCTAAATAAGATAAATCCTTTCTAAATAAAAAATGCTCTGGTACATAAGCATATACCAAAACATATTTATCTATAACAAACACTTCCTTTAATTTTTTTCATTAAATCATCCACCTTTCTAATTCAGCTTTACACATTTTGTGTACACTAAAAAACTACATAAACTAAAAAAACAATATAGTTTATTCTCCTATATTGCTTAAATTTTAAGTTGTTTATTAAACAGAACTGAACACCACTGAACAGAACTGAACACCACTGAACAGAACTGAACACCACTTTATTTAATAATATATCTACCATAATTATCGTTTTTAGAAGTACCTGTCCACACAATTAAATCTTCTTCAATTAACTTATTTAATAACTTTATAGCAGTTGTTTTTCCACGTTCAATAATTTTGGCTACCTCCTCAGAAGTTAATTCTCCTTTATCATAAATTGCCTGTAATACTTTTTGCTCCTGAAAATTCAAATTCTTCCATTTATCATTAATTCCTTCTTTTTTTAACATTGTTTCTGTTTTTCTTTTACTACGCATAATAATGTTATTGTCAAGAACTAATAAAACAGAATGTTGATCTGGTTCAGAATAAATTGGATCTTTTAAATAAAAACTACGCATTTCACTATAGATTCTTTTAACACCTTCATTTAATTCTCTTACAATTCCCAATTCATTTAAAACTCTGGCAATTTGAGGATTTCTCGAATATCTTTTTGTTTGCATGTTCTCTAAAGTTACAAACCCTCCTAGTTTTCCAGGACTTAATATTTCTAACCTATCATCAAATAATTTAATAGTAATATACTCACCTGTATTTGTATAATCTCTATGTGTAACTGCATTTACTAATCCTTCATACCAAGCAAATTCTGGATATTCTGGAACAGTTTCAAAAACTCCTTGTGGATTTAAATGTGTAAATTCCCTTAATTGTGAATTAATAAAATCTTTAGCTTCTTCAAGTATTTTATATAAACATTTATCAAACGTTCTATCTTTAACAATATTCATGTTAGCTCCTACTTGAAAATCAACTCCTTCAAATTTTAAAACTCTTACTCTTGCACTTGGAAGATAAATTGATGGATTTTTTCCAAACAAAAGCATTCCACATTTAGTAAGATTTAATTCACCACGATTTTCAACTAAAAAACCTCTTGATTTTAAAATTTGCTCATTACTAAGTTGAATGGCACCAATTTTGTTTTTATAGATATTCATTATATCTAAATCTACATCTTTAATTCCTGTTCCATCTAGTACTTCAGATTCAAAATTTCTCTCTCTTCTTTCATACTCTAAACTTCTAACCTGGTCTGGATTAAGTTTAATTGATGAATCTCCTTGCCTTAAATAAACTTCATCTTTGTTGTTTCTTACCACAAAATTCATTGCAGGCATTATATGAAATAACACAATTACATCTTCTTCATTTTTAGAATTTTTAATTTCTATTAATTCAACACTATAATTTGGTGTTGGTCTTAAATAATTTGTTACTACTTTTTGACACTCGTTTAATTTATTAATTCCATAAGAATTAAACCCTTCAACAATTCCAGCATCAGTAATTCCAAGTGCTACAACTCCTCCATTTGCATTTGCAAAAGATGCAATTTCATTTGCCAAATCTTGATTACTAATTTTAGCTCTTTTTCTATCAAAATATAAATTTTCCTTAGTATTTTTCAGATAATCTATTGTAATACTAGGATTAATATTTGATAATGTCATTAGCATCACCTCTTTCATATAATTATCAACCATAACTATTATACCATTTTATCACATGTTTTACTTGTCGAATATTGATAATTATCAAAAATATAAATTATTCTAAAAATAATTTATAAAAAGTCTACTTCCAACCGGACTTTTTTCATTTACAATCGGACTTTTTAAGTTGATAGTAATATTAACTATCCCAAAATACAACACTTTCTATCATAACTTCATTATTTTCCTTTCTTACTTTTATTTCTTTAACAAATCTTTCTAGAAACATTTTCTTTTCATGAT
>CAVKYO010000052.1:0-60089 GCA_963660495.1 Acidaminococcus fermentans | reverse complement strand
TTTATCAAATTTTGCATAACTTGACTTATCCAGTTTTTATTATAAGAGTCTTTCTTAATTTTTGATACTTTTTAAAGATTGTCTAATAAGTCGACAATCTCATCTTGTATTGTTGGAAATAGATGCATATATGTATTTTGCATTACTTGGATAGTGTGCCCCATTCTGTTAGACATCATTAGGAAAAACTTTGCTGTATCTACTTTCATATTTTTTTCTTTTGATGTTTTTACATATTCATTTATTAATAGTGATACATGACTATGTCTAAACTCATGCATAGTTATTCTATGTACACCAATTAGTTTGAAATAGTAGTCTTTATGCCTATTTATAGTGGTCTTTGGAAGAAATCTGGTATTACCAAATACAAACCATGTCTCTTTAAAATCGGTATATTTTTTTACTTCATTTTTATATATGAGTAAGGATTCAACCAAAAACTTACTCATTTTAATTTTTCTGTTTTGGTTATTTTTAGTGGAAGTTATATCAATTTTACCAGCTGTCTATTCATATAGTGTTTTATTAATTGATATTTCATTTGTATTAAAGTTAATATCTTCCCATGTAATTGCTTGAATTTCACCAGAACTGCAACCAGTGTAATATGCAAATATAAAAAATGTTCTATCTCACAAATCATTAATTACAGATAAGAATTTATTAAATTCATCAAAAGTAATATAACTGATTTTATATTCATCTCTAATAACAGTATCTTGTTTTTGTTGAAAACATCCAAAATCTCTTGCTGGATTATTATTTAAGTCATATTGCCTTATAGCATAATCAAAGATTTTACAAAGAATATTATATATTTTATTTTTATATGCTATTGAAAAGTACTTTTTATCCATTTTCTCTGCTCATAAACGAATTACTTGAATATATTATCATCCACAAAATAATCCTGAAAGTAGGAACTAATATGATTCTTAGAATCCTTTATATATGAATTCACTGCAGATGATTTTCCAGTATTGGATAGATATTCAAAATATGATTTAACAAATTGTATTCTTACTACAAATGCCTCAGACACTCCAAAAAAAGCAGGTTTGACAATGAAAAAGTAAAAAGGGATTATGTATTGATATTAAAAAACGAAAAAATAATCTAGTCACTTCAAATTTGGAAATTATAGAGGAAAAATAGATCCTTTATCATTAGTTGTAAATGGTAAAATAAAATGTAGGAAATTGGTAAATAATTTACCTGTACTATTAGGTATTGTCTTCAAAGAAGATAAAAATATTAATTTAGAAGAAAATGAAGTAAGCAATTTAGAAATATTAAACCAAATTTGCTTAGCAGTTTTAAAGTTAGTACAAACTTATTATAATGATTTGAGTTTTAATAAGATTAAATTTTTATTATTAATTGACATCTTCTTACAAAAATGGAAAATTTTTCCAATAATCCAATATTATGCAAAAAATAATGAAAATAAAAAAACATTTAATTTATATATCTAAATTAAACGATTTATATTTCAAGTCTATAAAGTATAAAACAAACAGTTAAGATCGTCAGCACGTATTTCAAAACTTGTTCCGTGATCATAATAGTTTCCATATTTAGGACCTGATCTATATACACCAACTTTAAAGCTAACACGAATGATACCTTTTTCAAGTAAGAAAAGAAATGTTTCAAAATCCTTTAGTTTCAATAGCTTAGCGTCATAATATAAAAAATAAACCTTGTTATGAAAAAAATTTCTTTTAGCAGAAACAAAAGCTAAATAATTTAATTTAGTTTCTAGACGTCTTTTTAGTAGTTCAAAACTCCAATAACTTTGTCTATCAATAATGACATTATTATTGTCATATACAGCTAAATATACTTTCCTTTCGATGTAGTCAACATCTAATTTAAATTTCCATTTTTTACCAATTCTTGTAAATTCGCTAGCACGCATAATACCAAAAAAGACTTTTGCATTCTGGCATATTTCATCGTACATACCATAATTTTCAGAAATTCTTTTCATTTCAAATGGAAACATACCATCAAAAGAAGAACTAAAAAGAGTAACATACTCATACAAATTGCTTTGCTTAGTTTTTATTTCAATACCTTTAAAATCTGGGTTTTCAGAACGGTTGGCACTGAGACCAAGCTCTTTTTCAAATGTGATGCCCACATTTCCACGACCGTTAGAACTGGCTTCTATCCAACCTTTACTTTTAATTTCTTCAAATTTAGACTTGAAAGTAACAATATTTTCATCCATAATTAACATCTCCTCATACTTATTATTCTGAAAAAAATAATTTTTCCTAGAAAAAACAAAAAACTAGCAACAAAAATTTTATTTTAATAGCATATAATTATTTAGGTGGATAAGATGAAAAAAGTTAGTTTAACAATAATGATAATTATGACAATTTTATTTCCAATTAAAATTTATGCAAAAGCTACATCAACAATTGCAATAGATTTAGACACAGGAAGAATATTATATGGTAACAATATAAATGAAAAAAGACTTATAGCATCAATAACAAAGGTTTTAACAGCTATAATAGTTTTAGAAACAACAGATATAGAAAAAGAAATTGAAGTAGGTCAAGAAGTATTAAAGATGTATGGTACAAATATATACATAGAGCCAGGAGAAAAAATAACTATAAAAGACTTGCTATATGGTCTATTACTAAGATCTGGTAATGATGCAGCAGTAGCATTAGCTGTAGCAACATCTGGAAGTGAAGAAAAATTTGTAGAACTAATGAATAAAAAGGCAAAAGAAATAGGAATGCACAACAGCACTTTCAAAAACCCACATGGATTAGACGAAGATACAAAAAATTACTCAACAGCATATGATATGGCTCTGCTGTCCAAATACGCATATAAAAATAAAACATACAGACAAATCTCATCAACTAAAAAATATGAAACCAAGACATTTAATAAAACTTATCTTTGGTATAACAGAAATAGATTACTCAACAACTATAATTACGCGACAGGAGGAAAAAACGGATATACTCCAAGTGCGGGAAAAACACTAATAACAACAGCAACAAAAAATAAATTAAATCTAACTATAGTAACATTAAATGACGATAGTAAATACGAAACTCATCAAAAATTATATGAACAATTATTTTCTGAATATAGAAACTACATAATAGTTGATAAAAATAATTTTGAAGTTAGCAAAAATAAAAATGAAGTGTTATATTTAAAAAAATCTTTTTCATATCCATTAAATGAGAAAGAAATAGATAAAATAAAAACCATAATAACTTTTACAGATAAATCAAAAATTACAGCCGGGACCATAACCATATACCTAGACAACAAAAAAATAGGACAACTAGACATTTATAAAAAAGCCAAAAAAAAGAAGGAGAACATCCTTCAAAAAATTAAAAAACTATTTACTTGAAAGTCTAAAAAAGTTGATACTTGGTTGACACATAAATCTAATACCAGAACCATTGGTGCCAATTCCAGAAGATATAAACAGTTTACTATTTGAAAACTCATATTTTTCTTCATAATATTCCATTGCCCCATCACTCTTAACCAAACCATTAATAAAAGGTAATCTTACATAGCCATTTTGAGAATGACCCGCCAACAACAAATCAGCATTATTATTTTTTAATACATAATCAGTTAAATCGGGTTCATGAAAAGCAATAATACTATATAAATTAGAATTACTATTGCTTTCCTTAAAATAACTAAAAGCCTCATCAATATCATAACTATTGCTTAACAAACTAGAAATTCCAATTATAATTATTGGCTTATTATCACCATCATAAATTAAATCATAAGAATTATCGAGCAGAATAAAATTTGCTTGCTTAATAATACTTGAATAATCATCACTATCCTCATCACCAAAAATCGCGTATTTACCAATGCTAGCTTTTAACTTTGAAACTTCATGTATAAGACTTTCCTTTTCCTTATCAGAAATGTCATAATCAATATCAATTAAATCGCCAGTAAAAATAACAATATCAGGGTTTCTAGAATTAATCAGCTTCACAAGTCTTTTAACATCATCTAGAAAAACAGTAGAACCATAATGCAAGTCAGAAAATTGTACAACTTTAAGTCCATTAAAACTATCTGGAATTTTCTCACTTACAATTCGTTCTTCTTTGATCAATATTTTTTTCGTAAATATATAATCATTTAAAATATAAAAAGTAGAAAAAATAATTACTAAAGCAAGAATTATCTTAAAAGTAATACATACTACTTTTTTTCTTTTTTCTCTTCGTTCTTCACTAATAATTTCGGACTGTTTAGCCTTATTCAGTTCCTCTCTAGTCATTTATTATCACCAAGTATATTGTATCATACATTTTATAATTAATTAGTAAAAAAATAAAAGTTATGGTAAAATTATACTGGGTGATAAAATGAAATATGATGTTGTAATCATAGGTGCTGGACCAGCTGGTCTATTTAATGCTTATGAACTAATAATCAATAATCCAAAACTAAAAATAGCAATTTTAGAAAAAGGCTTTTCTGTAAAGAAAAGAGTTTGTCCAATGATAAAGCAAGGAGTGCCATGTCAAAACTGTAATCCGTGTGCCATATTATCTGGCTACGGTGGAGCAGGAACCTTTTCAGACGGCAAGCTGAATTTTATACCAAAACTTGGTAAAAGTGACCTAACAAAGTACATGAGCGAGAGCGAAGCTTATAAATTAATAGACGAAACAGAAGCAATATTTAACAAATTTAATATGGATGCTGAAGTATACCCAAGTAATTTAGATTTTGCCTCAGAAATAAGAAAAAAAGTAACAGTAGCAGGTGCAAAACTCCTAATTATAAAACAAAAACATCTAGGCAGTGACCATTTGCCAGAATACATAGAAGGAATTTGCAAGTTCTTAGCTGATAAAGGAGTTACATTAATAGAAAAATCAGATGTTACAGATATAAAAACAATAAACGAAGAAGAACACGAAATAACTTATTTGAATCCAGCAAAAAAGGAAAAATCCATAATATCAAAAAATGTTGTCATTGCACCAGGTCGTACAGGAGCAAAATGGATACAGGAATTTGCTGACAAGCACAATATACCATATCTGTCACAAAGTATAGAAATTGGTGTTCGAGTAGAAGTTAGAAAAGACATAATGGAGGAAATTACAAATGTAATATATGATCCAACTATATTTATAAAAACAAAAACATACTCAGATGAAATTAGAACATTTTGTACGAATCCAGGCGGATTTGTAGCAAAAGAAAACTATTATGGTTACATATGCGTCAATGGTCACGCCTTAAAAGATATAAAAAGTAACAATGCCAATTTTGCTTTTATAACAAAAATTAATTTAACAGAGCCAGTTACCAACACCAGACTATATGGCGAATCAATTGCTAAAATTGCCAATGTACTAGGTGATGGTAAACCAATAATACAATCTCTAAAAGACTTAAAAAATGGACGACGCAGTGAATGGCATCGTATAAATAAAGGTTTTATTGAGCCAACCTTAAAAGACTGCGTTGCTGGAGACTTAGCACTAGTTATGCCACATAGAATCATTACCAATATTTTAGAAGGTTTAGAAACACTTGACAAAATAATACCAGGAGTTGCCAATGATGATACATTACTATATGGACCAGAAATTAAATTTTTCAGCAACGAAATTGCTACCGACAACAATTTTAAACTAAATAATGATAACATATATTTCATTGGTGATGGTGCCGGAAAAGCTGGAAATATCGTAACAGCTGCCGCAACTGGATTAGTAGCAGCAAGAGACATACTAGAAAGGACAAAGAAAAATGCAAAATAAGAAAATATATTTAATAATAACATTATTAATAGTCGTCGCCTCTATTTCTGGTTGCAGTAACAAAAAAGAAACTGTAAAAGAAGACTTACTAGGAATAAATTATGACACGACATCAAACAAAGTTGAACTATCACAATATGACACAACAAATCCCGTAGTAGCAATGTACATAGAAAATTATGGCTCAGTAGTTATGGAATTATATCCTCAAATTGCACCAAATACAGTATCAAACTTCATTTCACTAGTAAAAACAGGATTTTATGACAATAACACATTTCACAGATTAATACCAGGATTCGTCTTACAAGGTGGCGACCCAACTGGAACTGGTACTGGAGGCCCTGGCTATACAATAAAAGGTGAGTTTGCCGCAAACGATTTTGAAAATGACTTAAAACATGAAAAAGGAATAATCTCCATGGCAAGAACATCTGCTTCAAACGATACTGCTGGAAGTCAATTTTTCATAATGCTAGGTACAGCTGAACATTTAGATGGACAATATGCCGCATTTGGAAAAGTAATCGACGGCTGGACAACAATAGAAAATATTGAAAAAAATGAAACTGTAGCCAATCAAAATACTGGTCAATTAAAAAACAACTTAACAATAAAAAAAGCCTTAATAGACCTAAAAGGTAAAGAGTACAATGAAGTTGAAAAAATAGAAGAGTAGAATCAATAAAATCAAAAAAATCATCCAGAAAAAAGCACCCAAGTAATAACCAGTTTCATCAAACACAGCCAAACTAAACAAAAATAAAGACCGTTTCTTATCCAAAATAGAAACGGTCTTTTTATTTAAACACAAATCAGTACAAACATCTTCATCCACATCAAATCCAACAACATTACAAAAAAAGTAGCCATAAAAACTACTAATCTTCCAAATGTAAAACAATTTCCTTTTTATTCTCTGGCACAAACTTTCTATACTTAACACCACATTTATCAAACATTCTAATAGAAGCTTCCATTTCCTCACTATGATTATCATAGTCATAAGAATGTGAATAAATAACTTCTCTTATACCAGACTGAATTATAGCCTTAGCACATTCGTTACAAGGAAAATATCTAACATATATCTTAGAACCCTGTAAATCTTGCGTATTTCCACGATAATTTAAAATTGCATTTAACTCACTATGACAAACATACATGTATTTTGTCTCTAGTTTTTCACCAATGCGTGCCCAAGGAAAAGAATCATCATCAAAACCATTAGGAGCACCATTATATCCGACAGATAAAATTCTGTTATCCTGACTAACTATACAACATCCAACTTGTGTACTTGGATCTTTACTTCGCATAGATGACAGTTTAGCAATTCCAATAAAATATTCATCCCAAGAAATATAGTCATCGCGCTTTACTGTTTGTGTATTATTAACTGTTTTCATATATCCCTCCTACAAACATTTTAACACAAAAGTACATCCTATATCAATTTACATTAAAGTAAAAATATAATATAATAATATTTGAAAATAAAGTAAAGTCAGGTGAAGTGTAATGAAAGAATTCCTAAAAAATGTCAAGAAAGCCTGGAAATATGGAAAAAATCAAAAGAAATATATCATTGGCTATATAGCATTTAATGTAGTATTTATCTTTATAAATTTATTTATACCAATTTTAAGTGCAAAAATAATTGTTAATTTAACAAGCAATCAGTTCAAACAAGTACTATTTATAGGAATAGTTATTTTAATAGTTGAAATATTTAGAAATACTGCATATTATGCCACAAGTTACTTTAGACAACGAATATTTAGGGAAACATTTAATGAAATTGAAATCAGTTTAGGAACAGAAATATTAAAAATAGAAAATAGTTGCCTAAACGAAAATGGTTCGGGATTGTTCATACAGAGATTAACGAATGATGCTAGTAAAGTTGCTGATATCTTTGTAGTCCTAAATGTCTACTTAACAAACATAGTAACAAATATAGGTATATTTTTAGCTGTCTTCATTATTAATAAAATAATGTTTTTATACTTAGTTATTATGATAATTACTATTTTTATAGTTGAAAAAAAACGCATTACTATAGTAAATAATAAAGATAAAATTTATCGAAAAAATCATGAAAAATTATCTGGCTTTATAGGAGAACTAGTTCATGGAGCACATGATATTAAAATGTTAAATGCCGAAGAAAGTTTTATAAAAGAGCTAGGCGAAAGAATAACTAACTTAAATCAAGAAAAATATAATATGGACTCAATAAACAGAAACTATCGATTTATATCAGGAACACTACATGACTTATTTGATGCCGGTCGTATATTTACTTCACTGCTTTTAATAGCAACAGGAAATCTTACTATTGCTAACGCTTTAGTCATAAATAATTACATGAGCAATCTTGCTTCGGTCGTATTTTATATTAGTGAGTTTTTAGAAAAGGTAAAAGATTTTAACCTATCTTCAGAAAGAATATTTAGTATCATTGACAGCGAAGAGTTTCCAAAAGAAAAGTTTGGCAAGAAGAAGCTCAAAAAGATTCATGGAGACTTTGAATTCAAAAATGTTTACTTTGGGTATAAGAAAGAACAGTTAACTATTAAAAATATGAGTTTTAAAGTAAAAGCAAATTCAACGGTAGCTTTTGTAGGAAAATCCGGTGCTGGAAAAAGTACGGTATTTAGCTTATTATGTAAAATGTATGATATCAATTCTGGAGATATAACGATAGATGGGATAAGTATTAAAGAATTAGATAAGGACTCTATTCGCGGGAATATAACTATTATCAGTCAAAACCCATACATATTTAACATGAGTATTAGGGAAAATTTACGTCTTGTAAAAGAAAACTTAACAGATGAAGACATGGTTGAAGCCTGTAAAACAGCTTGCTTAGATGAGTTCATTAATTCACTGCCAGAAGGATATGATACCATGATTGGAGAAGGTGGAATTAATTTATCAGGCGGAGAACGTCAGCGTCTAGCAATAGCACGTGCCCTAGTTCAAAAAACAGAAATAATTCTATTTGATGAAGCTACATCAGCTCTAGACAATGAAACTCAGTCAAGTATAAAACAGGCCATAGACAATATGAAAAATGAATACACAATACTAATAATTGCACACAGATTAAGTACTGTAATAAATAGTGATAGAATACTATTAGTAGAAGACGGAACCATAGTAGATGAAGGAACTCATGAAAAACTATTGAAAAATAGTAAAACTTATCATCAACTATATGAAGCTGAATTAAAAAAACAGCATTAAAGAAAGAAACAAAATATTTACATAATCGTGTGTTTTAGAATATAGATAGAATATAGTTGTTTAGAAAAAGTAAAAAAAGCTCTTGCAAGAATAGAGCTTTTATTGTATAATTCTATTTGTCAGCTGATATGTCTGCGTAGCTCAGCTGGATAGAGCAATCGCCTTCTAAGCGATCGGTCAGGCGTTCGAGTCGCCTCGCGGACACCATTTAAAAAATTACCCTTGTTTTACAAGGTTTTTTTTTGCTTTGTTATTTTTACGTCTTATTTACATCTTATTTTTAAGACTTTTTTAAATTATTTAATGTTTCTACGGTATCACCAACATTTTCCGCAACTTCATGGAATCATTATAAAAATTACACAGCATTACAAGAATTTTATTATACTATAATTAGACTTATCATATTTTTATATATAAAAGGACTTTTATATGAATGCCAAAATTTTTGTTCAGTAAAGTACTTGTTTACAAAAAGAAACTGTGTTATTATAAAGCTGTAGGGAGATTATTTTAACTAATATTTGTTTCTCATGTTAAAATATATTTTTTAGAATAACACGACTAATCACTCCCTACATTAAGAAACAAGAAATTGTTTCTTTTTTTTGCATTTTTCTGTGGGAAAGTTAATTTTATTTCGAATAATAAAGTAGGAGGTGAGAGAAAAAGACGTTATGAAAGTTGTATTACAAGATGGCATTAAAGACTGTGGTATTTGTTGTTTACTTTCTGTTATTAGATTTTATGATGGGGATGTATCTAAGGAATATTTGAGAGAACTTACTAATACAAACAAGTCTGGAGTGTCAGCTTATGATTTAATAGAAGGTGCTAAAAGTGTGGGATTTGATGCGATAGGTATGAAAGGAGACCTGTCAAAAATAGAAAAAAATAACTTACCTTGTCTTGCTCATATTATCGTTAATAAAGGCTATAAGCACTTTGTTGTTATTTATGACATTGATTTAAAAAAAAATAAAATGCTTATTATGGATCCAGCAAAGGGAAAAGTAGTTTTAAATATTAGTGAATTTAAATTAATGTCTAGTATGAATTATATATTTTTAAAGCCAGTTAAAGCATTGCCAGTTTTTAATAAAAGTAAAATTATTCGTAAGATATTAAAAGAATTTATTAAGAAAAATAAAATGTTTGTAATATTAATTGTCATTTTAACTTTTATTTATTTTTTATTTCAAATCATAACTACCTTCCATTTTAAATATTTATTAGAATTTTCAGTTAATTATAAAATAAGCAACTTGATTACTTTTTTGAGCATCTACATTTTTTGCCTTTATTGTTTCAAAGAATTTACTAATTTTATGAGAAATATTTTATTAACAAAAATTTTAAGTAAACTGGATTTAGAAATTACTTTTATAACGTTTAAGCATATTCTCTTACTTCCGTATTTATATTTTAAGAATCGAACAACGGGTGAGATTATTTCTAGAATTAGGGATTTAAACATTATTAAGAACTTATTAGGACAATTTTGTTGTATGTTATTTTCAGATTTGATAGGTTTTCTTTTATTTAGTTTTATAATGTTTAGATTAAATAAAAAAATATTTATTATAGTTTTTCTAATATGCACTGTTTTATTTTTTACACAAATAATATTTAACCATTTTAGAGTTATAAAAGTTAGAAAGGTCAATGTTTATAATGATAGAATCAATTCTTATTTGATTGAGTCTATTACTAATATTGAGACTATTAAAGGTAGTCATTTAGAAAAGAAAATCACAGATGTTTTTAAAATAAAGTATCAGAAATTATTAGAAAAAAGTTATAGTTCTAATTTATTCGAAGAATTATTTTTATTTCTAAAAAATATTAGTAATAATTTGTTGCTAATTGTAATACTTGGCTATGGATGCTTTTTTGTTGTATCTGATAAGATGAGTTTAGGGCAACTATTTGTGTATCAAAATATATTTAGTTATTATCTATATTGCTTTGAAAATTTATTGAACCTATACACTGGCTATCATGATTTTAAATTATCATTAGAAAGAATCGAAGATTTATTTACCATTAGGACGGAAAGGTTTAATGGTAAAGGATATTATTTAATGTGTCGTTTAGATGGAGATGTTATTATAAACAATTTGAATTATAATTTGGGAGAAAAACATTTATTTAATAACTTAAGACTTAATATTTCTTATATGGATAAAGTATTATTAACAGGCGAATCTGGATCTGGAAAAAGTACATTAGTTAAATTGCTTATGAGATATATTAATGTACCATATGGTTTTATATCGATTAAGAATATTGATATAAATCATTATCATTTGGATAACATAAGAAATAATATTACGTATATTAGTAATAATGATTCTTTATTTACAGATACACTTTATAATAATATTACGCTTAATCAGAATGTTTCTAAAGAAGAGTTTTTAAAGATTACAAAGATTACTAAAGTTGATGAAATTGTTAAAAACGACAGATTAGGTTATCAAAAATTAGTAGAAGAGAATGGATTTAACTTTAGTTCTGGTGAGAAACAAAGAATTATATTAGCTAGGTCATTAACTAGGAAGAGTGATATTTATATTTTTGATGAGGCTTTTAGCCAGATAGATATAGACAAAACAAGAGTTATTCTAAAAAATGTATTAGAATATTTAAAAGATAAGACAGTTATTGTTATTAGTCATAGAAATAATTTTAATAAGTTGTTTAATCGAGTCTTAAAATTGGAAAAAGGTAGAATATATGAAATTAGTAAATTATGAGAAGAAAGGAATTGTTATATTTTTAGTAGTACTTTTATTTACACTGTTTTTTGGACTTTGTTTTTATACTTATAGTAAGAAAATTAATAGTTATAGTTTGATTATTGGTAGAGTTAAAAAAAAGAATTTAGTAGAACTTTATATTAAAGATAAGGATATGAATATTATTTATAAAAATAGTAATTTATATATAGATAATAAGAAGAAAAGCTTTTCTATTAGAAAAGTAGATAATAATATATTTGTTTCAAGTAATGATAAATACAATTTAGTTTTATTGGAAACAAGCTTGTCTTTAAATGATGGCGATATAGTAGAACTAAGTTTTAAAGATAAGCGTATAGGATTATTTAAAATATTTAATATTATATGGGAAGGGTGAGTAATGAAAAAAGTTAATAATTTAGAATTACAAAAGGTAACAGGTGGTGTATCAGTCTTAGCCCTTGTTGGCATAGCAGCTTTAATAATTTTTATTTCAGGTGTACTTGATGGCTTCACTAATCCAGGGAGGTGTAATGGTTGAAAAAGGAAAGTGATATGGACTTAAAAAAAATATATGCAGGTAGTAGCAGTAGTATTTCAGGAACTGTTATTAGTGCATTTACTAAAATAATTGGAATGATGTATGACGCTGGTAAAGGATTTGGATCATCAATAAGAAGACTTGGTGAAAATAATTTATGTCCTTTAGAATAATTATAAAAAAATATTGGAAACTAATAGTTGCAATAATTGTAATTTTTAGTATACCTTTTATATATGAAATAATTAAATCCTTATATGAATTTGGTACTTTTGTAGGCACTTTATGTCGATATTTGTTGAAATTTAGGACTTTTTGTTAAAAAAAACTAAAAATCTGTTGAAAAATAAGATAAGTTTTGCTATAATTCTTTTTAGTTAAAAACGAAGGGAGGGATAATGATGGCAACTAAAGTAACTGTTAGAGGTAATTTGGACCAAGCTCTAAGAAAGTTCAAACAAAAAGTGGCAAGAGATGGTGTCCCTTCAGAATGTAGAAAAAGAGAAGCTTATGATAAACCAGGTGTTAGAAGAAGAGCTGCTAAAAAAGAAGGAATTAAAAATTCTCAAAAGAGAAATCGTGCTAATAATAGGGATTATTAATTAATCTCTATTTTTTTTATATTCATCATATACTTTTATAGGTGATAATATTGATAGATAAGATTAGAGAGTACATAAAAGATGATGAATTTAGATTAACTATTTTTAAAAATCAACTACATATAATTAATTATTTGGAAATTTTGACACTTAGTAATAAACAAGTTTCTATTGATACAGGTAGTAATTTAATTGTTATACATGGAGAAAATTTGATTCTTAATAAACTTTTAGATAATGAAATATTAATTACGGGAAAGATATATACCGTAGAGGAATTATATGATTAATAGATATAAATTAGCTATCATAGGAAGAAATCCCGATTATTTTTTAAAGCAACTTATCAAGAAAAATATTAATATTTATGATTTAGAAAAGACCCATCAAAAAATGTATATTGTTGTCGATGATGAGGGACTTGATAATATTAGGAGTATTAAAACTAGTTATAAAATTCAAATAGTAGGAAGACTTGGTTTAGCAAGAGTTAAATATGTTATTAAAAAATATTTGTTATTTTTAATATTTTTTGTGTTTGGTATTTTTGTGAATATATTTTTAAGTAATATTATTTTTGATGTAGATGTTGTTCATAGTAATCCTTATATTAGAGAATTAGTGTTTAATGATTTGAAAAAGTATGGAATTAAAAAATATAATTTTAAAGTTAGTTATGCTAAAAAAGAAAAAATTGTTAATAAAATATTAAGTGATGAGAAGAATGACATTGAATGGTTAGAGATAGAAAATATTGGTACTAAGTATATTGTAAAAGTAGAACAAAGAAAGAAAAATAAAGATAAAAATCCTTGTACTAGAAGAAATATTGTAGCAAAGAAAGACGCTATGATACTTGGAATAGAAGCTACAGAAGGGCAAATACTAAAAAAGAAGTTGGATTATGTAAAAAAGGGAGATATTATAGTATCGGGTGTTATTTATAATAAAGAGAAAATAGTTGCTCAAAAATGTGCTACGGGTAAAGTTTATGGAGAAGTTTGGTATTTAGTTTCACTAGATATACCAGTTAATTATAAGGAAGAAAATGTTACTGGTAGAGTTAAGAGGCAACTAGAATTCAAGTTTTTAAATAAAGAGTTTCACTTATTTTCACATTTTAAGAGTTATAAGAGGAAATCTTATTCAATAATTTCTAATAATTTACTACCTATTAGTTTAGACTTTACCAGTTATTTTGAAACAAAGGTGAAGCGTAAAAATTATACTTTGAATAATATAGAAAAAGACGCTATTTCTTTAGCAACAAATAAACTTACAAATAAGATAGAAAAAGACAGTCTAATAGTAAGTAAAAAAGTTTTGAAAAAGTATCAGAAAAATAGTAAAATAATAGTAGAAGTGTTTTTTAAAGTAAAAGAAGATATTACAGAATATTTAGAATATGAAGAAATTGTACAAGGGGAGTGATACTAATGTTAGGACCAATTACTACTACATTACAGGGTGTTATTGATATTACTTGGCCAATGGTTTTAATAGCTTGTGTTGTGATAGTTTCTTTAAGACTTAGTTATTTAATTAAAAATAAAGAAAAAGTAGTTTTATATAATGAGCTATTAAGCTTATCATTTTTGATTTATATTATGTCTTTGTTCCAAGTTGTTACTTTCCAAGATGATGTAACCTGGTCTAGTAATAATTTTATTCCTTTTAGAGAAATATTGCGTTATAATATGGGCAGTCGACTTTTTTTCAAAAATGTATTAGGTAATATGATTATGTTTTTACCATATGGATTTTTTGCAAGTTATTATTTAAAAAGTAAGAAGCTGACTTTGCCATTAGTTTTAACTATTTTGACATCAGTTTCTATTGAGACTGTTCAATTAATTATAGGAAGAGTTTTTGATGTTGATGATATTATTTTAAATATATTAGGTGGTGTACTTGGTTTTTATATATACCATATACTCGATATTCTTGGTGATAAGTTACCTAATGTATTAAAGAGCGAATGGTTCTTAAATATTATTTCAATTTTGGTATTACTTGGATTAGTATTTATTTTATTATAGGAGGAAAAATGGGTAGTATTAGTATTTTTAATCAGACTGATAGAGAGATTGAAGAATTAAAGACAGTAGAAGATGTATTAAAGAGTGCTGTTAAAAAGGAAAACCTGGTTAATACAACGTTTAATTTAATTATAGTTGATAATGACTATATTCATGAACTTAATAAAAATTATCGTCATATAGATAGGGAAACTGATGTTATTACTTTTGCATTAGAAGATGATGATAGTTTAATTATGCCTACTGATGAGAGAATTCTTGGGGATATTTATATTTCAATAGATAAAGCTATATCTCAAGCAGAGGAATATGGTCATTCTTTACTTCGTGAATTGTCATTTTTAGCAGTTCATGGTTTTTATCATTTACTTGGCTATGATCATATGACTAAAGAAGATGAGAAAGTCATGTTTACTAAACAGGAGGAGGTATTAGACTCATATGGAATCACAAGATAAAAAAATTAAAAATTTAAAGTTAGATAAAAAAAGATTAACTAATAGTTTTAAGTATGCTTTTGAAGGAATTATACAAGCTTTTATCGGTGAACAAAATTTAAAAATACATACTGTTATAGCTTGTTTTGTTATCTTGTTTGGCTTCATTTTAAAAATAAGTTATGCCGAATGGCTAGTCTGTTTAATATTAATTGGCTTAGTTTTAATGGCAGAGTTTTTTAATACTTCAATAGAGTATTTAGTTGATCTAGTATCACCTGAAATTCATCCTTTAGCAAAAGCGACTAAAGATACAGCGAGTGCTGGAGTACTTATGATGGCTATTATTTCAGCTATCATTGGTTTAATTATATTTGTACCAAAGTTAATTAGTTTTGTAGGAGGCTTATTATGAAAGAAAAGTTATTAGAGTTATTAAATAATAGTTATTCACCTTATTCTAATTATGCAGTTAGTGCTGTTTTAGTTACTAAGGATGGTAAAGGTTTTTATGGTGTTAACGTAGAAAATGCTAGTTATGGAGCAGCAATATGTGCGGAAAGAAGTGCAATAGTTTCCGCAATCACTGCCGGGTATAAAAGATATGACTTTAAAGAATTAAATATAATGGTTTCATCAGGTAAGATAGGAATGCCTTGTTTTTTATGTAGACAAGTAATTTCTGAGTTGTTTGATAAGGACGCTATTATTAGATGTTATGCAACAACAGGTGAATATAAGGAATATAAAGTAGAGGATATTTGTCCTTATCCATTTGGAAGTGATGATTTAAAATGAAATGTGGATTTGTTAGTTTAGTTGGAAGACCAAACGTTGGTAAAAGTACATTGCTTAACAGTGTATTAGGAATGAAACTTGCTATTACATCTAACGTGTCTGGTACAACAAGAAATATTATTCAAGGAATTTATAATGATGATGAAGCACAAATTATATTTGTAGATACACCTGGTATTCATAAACCTAATGATAAACTTGGAACTTTAATGAATAAGAAAGCTTATACGTATACTGAAGATGTAGACGTAATATTGTTTTTAGTAGATATTTCAAAAGGATTTGGAAAAGGCGATAAGTTTATATTAGACAAAATTAAAGAAAAAGATGCACCAGTGTTCTTACTACTTAATAAAATTGATTTAGTAAAAGATAAAAATGTTTTATTGGAAAGAATCAATAAGTTAAAAGAATTATATGACTTTAAAGAAATAATACCAATATCAGCTTTAAAAGATGACAATATTAAACTATTAATAGACTGTATAAAAAAATATTTACCAGAGTCAGAAGCAATATATTCTGAAGAAGAACTTACTAATGTTACAACAAGATTTATTATTAGTGAGTTTGTAAGAGAAAAAATATTAGAACTTACAAGAGATGAAGTTCCACATACAGTAACTTGTTATGTAGAAAATTATGAAGAAGAAGAAAAGACCGTTCATATTCAAGTCTTGATAGTTGTTGATAGAGATAATATAAAGAAAATAATCATTGGTAAACAAGGGCAAATGTTAAAAGAAATCGGTACAAGAGCAAGATACGATATCGAAAAGTTTTTAGGCAAAAAAGTATATTTAGAAACCTATGTAAAAACTTTAAAAAATTGGCGTGATCAAGAAAAGTACTTTTTAGAATTAGGATTAAAAGAAGAAGATATGTAAGTAATTATGTATAAGATTTTTATAAAATTATCACTATATTAATAGAGGTGATTTTATGAGTCAAATACTTTGGGATTTATTTAAGAAAACTGGAGATATTAAATATTATAATTTGTTACAACAAATAAAGAAGAAGTGATGTGATTTGACAATTGAAAGTTTTGAAGGAATTGTTTTAAGTGAAACTAATTATAGTGAATCAAGCAAAATACTTAATGTTTTAACTTATAAATATGGACTTATAGGTATTATGTCCAAAGGTTCTAGAAATATGAAAAGTAAACTTAGAAGTGTTAGTAGGAAAATGATTTATGGTACCTTTCATGTGTACTATAAAGAAAATGGACTTTCTACTTTAATTGGTGTTGACGTTATTAATGCATATTCTAATATACTTTCAGATTTAGAAAGAGTTAGTTATGCTTCTTATATGATAGATCTTGTTACTCAAGTATTTAAACAAAATGATGATAATAGTATTTTCTATTTACTAAAAGATTCATTAGAAAAGTTAGAAGAAGGATTTAATCCTTTAGTTCTTACAAATATTTTGGAATTAAAACTATTAGATTATTTAGGAGTTAAACCTAGTATTGATTGTTGCAGCAACTGTGGCTCCGATAAAGGAATTGTTACACTTAGTACTACATCATCAGGATATATTTGTAGGAACTGCTACAGCAATGAAGGATTAGTAAGTGAAAAGACTATTAAGATGATTAGGTTATATTATTATGTTGATATAAAAAATATTACTAAGTTAGATGTTTCAAGTTTAGTTAGTAAAGAAATTAATCAGTTCTTAGATGAATACTATCAAAAATATACAGGTTTATATTTAAAGAGTAAGGATTTTGTAAAGAGAATTAATCAATTAGTAGAAGGATGATGTGTATGAAGATTATTTATTTTGTACATGGTACTACTTATGACAATGCTAGTAAGAAATGTTCGGGTTGGAAACAAGTCGAACTTAATGACTTGGGAAGAGAACAAGCTAGGAATTTAGGTAAGGTACGTAGTGATGTTAAGTTTGATGTTATATTTACATCTGATTTGATAAGAGCAATTGAGTCTAGTAATATTGCTTTTCCTGATGTTTTAAAGGTTCAAGATGAAAGACTTAGAGAATGTAATTATGGAGATTTAGATGGAGAAGCTAAGAATTTAGTAGTGTATGAGGAACATATTAATGAACCATTTCCGAATGGAGAATCTTTAGAAGATGTAAGATGTAGAGTTAAATCTTTTTTAGATGATTTAGTTACTAAGTATAGTGATAAGACTGTAGGTATTGTTGCTCATAGAGCTCCACAGTTAGCAATAGAAGTTCTAACTAAGAATATTAGTTTTGAAGAAGCCATTAAAAATGATTGGCGTAATACTGGTGATTGGCAACCTGGATGGGAATATGATATATCACGCCATAAGTAAAAACAGTTAAAAATTTGTTGATATAATATATTGTTAATGATAATATAAAGTAAATTAATTAGAAATGACGAATTTTAAATGTTAGACGTAGATGTAAAGACTAATTGATAATTTAAAGGAAGGAGACGCAAATGAAAAAAACACTATAATCGGAGTAACATTTGCCATAGTTGTAGTCTTATTATTAGGAGTTATTATAGTTACCATAACAGGTAAAAATGGCGAAAAATACTTAATAGAAGATGCAAAATATGGAACAGTAGAGTTTACTTATGATAAAGAAACTAGTATTAAGCTTGATAGTAAAGAAGAAGATGATAATAAATCTTCTGAATACCGTTTTTCAAGTGAAAAACTAAATTTTGATGCAAAAGTTTACTTTATACAAAACGATAGTATTGAAAGCACCAAGGACAGATATAAAGATAAAACTGGATATCAAGAACTATCTTTTAACAAAGGCAAATACAAAGGGTTTTCTTATTCTCAAACAAAAGTAACAAGTACTTATGATGTATACATCGATGTATATGATTATAGTAAAGATGATGATGAAATGTACGACTGTATTATGCTATATATAAGTTTAGAAAAGAAAAACTCAAGTATTGAAACTAATTTAAAAGACGTTATAAATAGTGATGAAGTTCAAAATATTTTAAATACAATGATATACAAGCAAACAGAAAAGTAAGAAATAAAAGTATATATCTTCGCTTAGATATATACTTTTAAAATTAAAATTTGCGTTTTAATATAAAATTCACTTATAATTGTATCGAGGACTGATTATATGAAATACAAAGTTTTAGTAAATAAAGAAAACAGAATAAAAGATAAATTCTTTTCTAAAATAGAATTAATAACTACTAAAAATATAGACGATTTAGATGTTCAAGTAGAAAAAGAAACTTACGATGCCTATTTAAAGTTAAAAGACTTTCTAGCAACTAAAAATATCATCATTGGTATCTCATCAGCCTATAGAAGTAAAGAAGAACAACAAGAAATATATGACGAATTCATCGAGAAATATGGCAAGAATTATGCTACTAAATTTGTCGCACCAGTAGGTTGTTCTGAACATCATACCGGTCTTGCAATAGACATTAATATAAAAATAGATGGAACTTGGCTAAGTGATAACAATGAACTAATAAAACAAGATGAACATTGCAAAGCAATTCATAAATACTTAGCTGATTATGGTTTCATTCTTCGTTATCCAGAAGGAAAAGAAGACATTACTGGCTATCCATATGAACCATGGCATATTAGATATATTGGTAAAACCGTAGCCAAAATAATTGAAAAAGAAAACTATACCTTAGAAGAGTATTTATCCAATTACTCAGGAGTTATAGTTGTAAATAAAAAATCTAATATGACTTCATTTGATGTAGTAAATGAAATAAGTAAAATTTTAGGAATAAAAAGAATAGGTCATACTGGAACACTTGATCCTTTAGCTGAAGGAGTTCTAGTAGTAACAGTAGGAAAAGCTACCAAGATAGCTGAACTTCTAACCGCAACTTATAAAGAGTATCAGGCAGGAGTTATTCTTGGTGTAGAAACTGATACCTTAGATATTACTGGTAAAATAATAAATAGTAAAATTGTACCCGATAATTTGCCAATTGAAAAAGTACTAAAAAGTTTCAAAAAGACATATCTTCAAGAGGTACCAATATATTCAGCAGTTAAAGTAAAAGGAAAAAAATTATATGAATACGCAAGAGAAAATAAAACTGTAGAATTGCCTAAAAAAGAAGTAACAATTAAAGAAATAGAATTAATTTCAACAGACCGTAACACTTTTATTTTCAAAACTTTAGTGTCAAAAGGCTGTTACATAAGAAGTCTAATTAAAGACCTTGGCACTAGCTTAAATACTTACGCTACAATGACAAACCTAACAAGAACAAAGCAAGGAAAATATACATTAGCTGATGCCTATACATTAGAGGATATGGCTTCTGGAAACTTTAATTTATTAAAAATAGAAGACGTTCTTGATTATCCAAAAGTAGTAGTTGATGAAAATACAAGTTTCAAAATAAAGACAGGACAAAAACTAAAAAATGAATATAATATAAAAGACAAAGTTCTTTTTATGGATCAAAATAATAAACTATTAGGCATATATCAAGTCGAAAATGAAGCCCTAAAAGTATGGAAAAACTTTGTATAACAGAGCAAAAGCTGTGCTGAACAGACACGTTTTTCCTTTACAAAATAACAAAAATATGATATAATCATACAGCAATTGAAAGAAGGGAAAAGTAGTTATGAAACCTACAAAAAAATTAAATTATTATGAACTGCTAGGCGTAAGTAATTTATCATCTCCAGAAGAAATAAAAAAAGCTTATCGTAATTGTGTTAAAGAATTCCATCCTGACTTATATCAAAACAATGAAGAGGTAAGTGAATTAGAATTAAAAATACGTGAAAATATTTTAAGACAAATAAATGAAGCTTATGAAACACTATCAGACTTTTATAAAAGTTGTCAGTATGACGCCGAATTATCGTCAGATGAAATGACAGATAAAGAAAAATATTTGTATAATTATGCTATTTTACAAGAAATAGATAACTGCCTAGACACTGGAAAAATAGTTGATTTTTACTCTTTACTAGGTATAAAATATTACGCTACAGAAGCTGAAATAGAAAAAGCCTTCTTTGAAAGAATAACAACATATCATCCTTCATTGCCAAGTAATAAAAAAGCCAAAGAAGAAATGAAAGCAATAAATGAAGATATTTATATGTGTATGAAAAATGCCTATATTGTATTAAGCAACAGAGAAAGCAAAGAAAAATATGATGAAATTTATAAAAAGACTTATTTAAATCAAAAAAAAGGCGAAAACAAAGGAAAAAAGGATAACTTCAAAACTAAAGAGGGAAGACCAAGGTATTCTGATGTTAAGACTAAAAACTTCACAGAAACAGTAAAAAAAGGTTGGAAAGAAGTAAGAGAAGATGAAAAAACTGAGCCATTTAAAGAACGTCATAAAAATGTTAGCACGCATCTTGCTCATTCAAAATTAGCAGATGCTAATCCAATTATTTTTAATGTTAGTTCAGGAGCTATACATGTAGTAGCAGAAACATGGTATCAATTATATAAACTTCGCTATATTACAGAAGACAACTTACCTAAATTTATTATCAGAAATCGTGTAACTATAGGTTCACTATTATTAGCAGGAGCTTTAATAGCAATACCGAAACAAGCTTCCTCTAATGAAGTTCCTAAAGAAATAGAGATTGAAGTTCCAAAGATAACTGAGACGATAGAAAAAGAAGAAACTGCAATACCAGTAGAAGAAGGAACAATTACATTAAATAGAGTATTTTTAGTTGAATACGGTGATACAGTTTATGATTATTCAGTAGACTCTAATTCTACAATAGAATATATTGCTAAAACAAATGATTTAACAGTAAATTATGATAACAGTGTAAATATTCAAGCTGGACAAAAAATAACTGTTCCATATGTTATAGATAAAGAAGACTTATCTTACTATACATCTAGTAAAACATATCAACCATCTCTTCCTCTAGAAACATTTGCTAGTATTAATGAAACAGACATTGATACATTATTACTTTTAAATCCTGAAGCAATAGAAATAAAAAATAAAGAATCAAAGAATCCTACATATAGTGTAATATCAGATTCACTAAGAGTCCCAGAATTCCTTTCTAAAAGTGAATACAAATCAATAAAAACACAAACAGAAGTATATACAAAAACAAATCAAAATAACTAAAAACTATAAATAAGTTTACACTTAAGTAGACTTATTTTCTTTAGCAACAAAATACTTCTTTTTTTGAATGATGTATTTTGCTATAATAAACTAAAGGGTAGTGATATTAATGCTTAAATATATATTTTTGTTGATTGGCTTTATAGTTATCATTAAAGCAAGTGATGTCTTAGTAGATAGTGCATCATCTATAGCTATAAAATGTAAAGTGCCTAAAATGTTAGTAGCACTTACTATAGTATCCTTTGGTACTTGTGCTCCAGAAATAGCTATTTCATTTACAAGCGTAGCTAACAAAAATGGTACTATAGCTTTTGCTAATGTAATTGGAAGCTGTATTGTAAATGTCTTTCTAATTATAGGACTAGCATCATTACTACATCCCATAAAAGTAAAACATGAAACGGTAAAGAAAGAACTACCCATTCTCTTTTTAATAACAACATCATTTTCAGTACTAATGTTAGATGGTCTATTTAATAAATATAATCCTAATGTATTTTCAAGAATAGATGGAATAATTTTAATGCTACTATTCTTAATGTTTGTGACATATTTAGTACAAATGCTTCATCGAAAAGAAAAAAATCCGCAAAAAGTAGATATCAAATATGATAATATACCAATTGCCATAATAATCTTAATTCTCTCCATTGTCTTAATATCCTTAAGTAGTAATATCATTGTAGATAACGCAGTAAAAATAGCCAAAAGTCTAAACATAAGTGAAAAATTAATCACCATGACCGCCATAGTAATTGGTACAAGTTTACCAGAAATGTTTATGACTGTAAGTAGTGCTAGAAAAGGTGAATTTGACATGGCTATAGGTAACATCATCGGTACAAATATCTTCAATATATGTATTGTATTAGGATTACCAATTACTATATATGGAGATATTGCTTTGAGTAATTTTTCAATAATAGATATTATTGCTGTTTTTCTAACTTCACTAGACTTATACTTATTTGCTAGAAGTGAAAGAACAATATCTAAAATAGAAGGTTTAATGATGTTACTAATATTTGCTGTATATTATGTATCAGTAATATTTTTCTAAACAGATTACTAAAATTATACTAAATTTATACTAAGTTTACAGCCATAATCCAAAATAAATCCAAAATAAATGTTTGTATTTTAGCTAAACTATGGTATAATACACTTGAGAAAGGAGTGGGAAAGAAAAAATTCCCACTCTTATTATTTGTAGGAGGTGGCCATGAAAGAGCAAATTAGTGAACTTGTAGATGATAAAATCAAAGATTTAAACGTATTTGTATCAGATGCATTTTATGAGGAACAAGAAGGAAAAAAAATATTTAACATAGTACTTGATAGTGAAGATGTAATTGATTTAAACCTTATTACAGAGGCATCAAGAATAATTAATAAAATAATGGATGAAAATAATAAAATACTAGAAGAAGTAGATGAATTAGATATTTACTCTAAAGAGAAAGGAGAATAAAAATGAACGGAAAAGAATTTAAAAAAGCACTTGATAATATCGTTAAAGAAAAAGACATTGATCCAGAAGTAGTATATGAAGCAATGGAATTAGCTCTAACTTCAGCATACAAGAAAAATTTCAATTCTAAAACTAATGTTAAAGTCTTATTCGATAGAGCAACAGGAGAAATAAAAGTATATTCATATCTTACAGTTGTACCTGATGACAAAATGACAAAAGATGAGTATGAAGATTACTTATTTGAACATTATACTGATGAAGATGAAGAAGAGGAAGAAGAAACTGAAGAAGAAGGAGAAGACACAGAAAAAGAAAAGAAGCCAGCTTATGAGTACTTCAATCCTGAAACAGAAATTAAATTAAGCGAAGCTAAGAAAATTGATAAAACATTAGAACTAGGAGATACAATTGACCATGAAGTAACTCCTAAAGAGTTTGGACGTGTAGCAGCTTCAACTGCAAAACAAGTTGTAGTACAAAAAATAAGAGAGGCTGAAAGAAATAGTATCCTTGATGAATTCGGTGATAAACAAGATGAATTATTAATTGGTACTGTTGCCTTAGAAGATACAGACAATTACTTCATTGACTTAGGAAGAACAAACGGAATATTACCAAAGAAAGATATTATTCCAGGTGAAAAAATTGTCATGGGTTCTCAAATAAAAGTTTATGTTACTAAAGTAGATAACAATGGTAAAAACTTATTAATCCTATTAAGTAGAAGTCATTACGGCTTTGTAAAAAGATTATTTGAACTAGAAATCCCAGAATTAGCTGATGGAACAGTAATGTTATACAGTGTAGCAAGAGACCCAGGAAACAGAAGTAAAGTTGCTGTATATTCAGAAAGACCAAATGTTGATCCAATTGGAGCGTGCATTGGTGAAAAGGGTAGCCGTATAGCTAGAATCATTGAAGAATTACATGGCGAAAAACTAGATGTTGTAAGATATGATAAAGATCCGGCTGTATTTATTGAAAACGCTCTATCACCAGCAAAAGAATTAACTGTTGCGATAACCGATCCAAAGAAACAAGAAGCAATGGTAATTGCCGATGGAGACAACTTCTCTCTAGCTATAGGTAAAAAAGGACAAAATGCCCGTTTAGCTAGCAAATTAACACATTATAAAATTGATATTAAGACAACTGAACAAGCTAGAGAAGCAGGTATAAACTTTAGATAGGAGGACTATTATGAAAGTAAAGAAAATTCCTCTAAGAACATGTATAATTACAAAAGAAAAATTACCTAAACAAGAGTTGCTTCGTATAGTAAGAACTAAAGAAGGTAATGTAGTTCCTGATGAAACAGGAAAAATAAATGGTCATGGTGCATATATTAAAAAAGATATTGCAATATTAGAAAAGGCCAAAAAGACAAAAATATTAGATAAAAAGCTAGAATGCAATATAGAGGATAGTGTATATGAAGAAATAAGAAAAATTATAGAAAAGTGAGGTGAGTCTTTATGATGACTATAGAAGACTATGCATTAGATGTTGGAAAAACTATAGATGAGATTAAAGCTTTATGTGATAAAATTGGTATCAACTACGAAGACGAAACAACTCCTTTAGATGAAACTGATATTATTTTACTTGATAATGAATTACAAGATGCTGAAGATTATATAACAGGGGATATAGAAGACTTAGAAACTAAAGACTATGAAGAAGAAGTTATTGATAAAGCTGAAAAGCTTGCTATGGATACTAAATTCGATTTAGATAATGAAACAAACTTTGAAAAAGTTAAAACAAAACAAGTAAAAAAGACTGAAAATAAAAAAGAATTCTTAAAAGAAAGAAAAAAGATTTACAAACATCGTGAAAAATTACAAAGTAATGAAAAAACACAGGAAGATAACGTAATTTTATATGAAAATGGCATGACTGTTTCTGACTTAGCAAAAGCCTTAGAAGTAGGACCAGTAGAAGTAGTTAAAAAATTAATGACCCTAGGAATTATGGCTTCAGTTAATCAGTCAATAGATTATGATAGTGCTGAGGTTGTAGCATCAGATTATGACAAAGTATTAAAGAAAGCTGAAACAGCAGATATTTCTAACTTTGAAAACTATGAAATTTCAGATGCTGAAGAAGACTTAGTAGAACGTCCACCAGTTGTAACTATCATGGGACATGTTGACCATGGTAAAACTACTTTACTAGACTACATAAGAAAATCAAATGTAGCTTCAGGTGAAGCAGGTGGAATTACTCAAGCTATTGGTGCTTATTCAGTTAAATATAAAGACAAGTCGATTACATTTATTGATACACCGGGTCATGAAGCATTTACAGAAATGCGTGCTAGAGGTGCTTCAATTACTGATATAGTTATCATCATAGTAGCAGCAGATGATGGTGTAATGCCACAAACAAAAGAAGCAATTGATCATGCCAAAGCTGCTGGAGTACCTATAATAGTAGCCATAAATAAAATTGATAAACCAGACGCTAATATCGAAAGAATTATGACAGCCCTAGTAGAAAATGGATTAACTCCAGAAGAATGGGGTGGCAATGTCATCGTTAATAAAATATCAGCCGCAACAGGTGAAAATGTAAATGAATTATTAGACAACATACTATTAGTTGCTGAAATGGAAGGTTATAAAGCTAATCCTTCACGTTACGCAACAGGCGCGGTAATTGAATCTAGAAAAGATAGTAAAGTTGGATCAGTAATAACACTACTAATTCAAAATGGTACTCTTCGTTTAGGAGACCCTATAGTTATAGGAAACTCATTTGGAAAGGTTCGTACTCTAAAGAATGACTTAGGTCAAAATATTGTAGAAGCTTCTCCATCAACACCAGTTGAAGTAACTGGAATATCTGAAGTACCAAGTGCTGGTGATAAGTTCATGGCCTTTGAATCAGAAAAACAAGCTAAACAAATAGCAGAAGAAAGAAAATTACGTAGTCGTGAAAAAGACAGTAATTTCTCAGGTATGACTTTAGAAGACTTATTTGGAAGAATCCAAGAAGGCATAAAAGAAATAAAAATAGTTTTAAAAGCCGATGTAAATGGAAGCTTAGAAGCTGTAAAAAATTCTTTAGAAAAAATATCTGTAGACGGTGTAAAAGTATCAGTTATAAGAGGTGCAGTTGGTGCTATAACTGAAAGTGATATCGTTCTAGCAAGTGCATCAGATGCTTTAATTATCGGATTCAATGTAAGAGCTAATCAAAAGACCATGGATATGGCTAAGCAATACAATATTCCAATAAAAACATACGATATTATATATAAAGTAGTAGAAGATATGGAAAAAGCTATGAAGGGTATGTTAGATCCTGAATATGAAGAAAAAGTAACTGGTACACTAGAAATTAGACAAATATTTAAATTCTCAAAAATAGGTCTAATTGCAGGTTGTCATGTCTTATCAGGAACTATAAAGAATAATCAAAAAGCTAGAATTATAAGAGATGACGTTGTAGTATACAATGGCTCAGTAAAATCTCTTCAACATGAAAAAGATCAAGTAAAAGAAGTAAAAAAAGATATGGACTGTGGTATAACTTTAGAAAATTGTCAAGACTATAAGGAAAAAGATATTATTGAAGTATATGACCTTGTAGAAATAAAAAGGTAATAATAAATCATGGCAAATATTAAAATAGAACGTTTAAATCATGCTTTTCAAGAAGAAATAAGTATGATTATAATGACTGAAATAAAAGATGAAGATATTAAGTTTGTAACTATCACAGGTGTAGATACAACTTCAGATTTAAGTTATGCCAAAGTATATTTCACAGTACTTGATGAAACAAAGAAAGAAACAACACTTGAAGCTTTAAATGGAGCAGCATCATTTATAAGAAGTAAACTAGCTGAAAGAGTAGAAATAAGACATACTCCAGAATTAAAATTTATATATGATACATCAATAGAATATGGAAACCATATAGAAGAAATTATCGATAGTATTAACAAAGAGGAAAACAAGTAATTATTGTTTTCTTTTTTTCTCTATATTATAATAGACTTGGTGATAATATGTTAGACATAATTGATAGACTTATAAAAAAACGCAATGTACAGTTTTAAAAAGCAAGTATTATATAAAGAAGACACTACAACACAAAAAGAGTTAGATAGGATGAAGGAATATTTAAAGACTCATCCTAACAAAGATTATGAAAATAAAGTAAAACTGTTCGAATATGGTCTAGCTGGCGAAAAACAAGTTTTATATGAACTTTTACATTCTGGAATAGGTATGTATATCCTTCATAATGTTAATTTTGAATATAAAGGAAAATCAGCGCAGATAGATTTCGTTGTTATAACGGCAAGATGTACATATTTTATTGAATGTAAAAACTTTATTGGAAATATAACCATTAACAGTAAAGGTGATTTTGTTAGAACTTACATGAAAAATAATAAAAAAGTTACAGAAGGAACATATAATCCTATAACCCAAAGTAAAAGACACTTGGAAATAATAAAAGAAGAAAATTACGATAACGCTAATATATTATATAAAATGAACTTTGAAAAAAATTTGAAAACTTTCACGATTACATTGTCGTTATGGCTAATCCTAAAACTATCATAAATGACAAGTATGCACCAAGAAACGTAAAAGAAAGACTTGTCAAAGCTGATCAAATAATTGAATGCCTAAAGAAACTAGAATCAAAAAGAGAACCATTTAGATTTGAAAAAGATATAAAGAAAGTGGCAGATGCCTATGTTGAAAGTAACATAGAAAGACCTTTATTAAAGAAATTTATAGAAGAAGAAAATAAAAATATTAAAGACGATAATAAGGAAGTAATAAGAGCTGAATTAAAAAAATATCGTCTTCAAAAAGCTAAAAGTCTAAACTATAAACCATATTTTATATTTAATGATCAAACATTAGAAGAAATATTAAGCATAATGCCAAGTACTTTAGATGATTTGAAGAAAATTCCCGGTTTTGGTGATAAGAAAATAGAATCATCTGGTCAAGACATAATAAACATTATTATTAATGAAAAAAGTAAATAGAATAGCAGGAATAAATTACATTTTAATAAAAAATAGAAATAGGACTATTTTAAACTATCCTTTTATGTTATAATTTTTTTATAATAAGTAAGGAGTAGTCAAATGGAGCGTAAAGATATAAAAAAGGAAAGTGAAGACATTAACAAAAATAACTTAAAACAAAATTTTGATAAAAAACAAGAGCCTGACGATAATCAAAATATCGAAAAAGAAGATTTAACTAAAAAGAAAAACAAAAGAGCTTTACTAGCAATACTTATTTTTTTAGTTTTTTTAGATTTAGTAGGACTATTCATACAAAGTAATAAAACTGAAGAAATAAAAAATGATAATCAAACTTCAACTCCAACAACCATCGAAGAAACTACCATAGAAAAAGATGAAGAAAAAACTGAAAAAGAGGTGGAAGAAGAAAAAGAAACAGTAGAAGAAGATGAATCACAAAGTACAGAACAGACACAGAAACAAGAATACAGCGACGTAATGGAAGGATTGGAATGCAATATTCTTGATTCAATACCTTATAGAGAAAAAGATATTCAAGAACGATATACAAAAATACCTGTAAATTCAAAAATTGCAGAATTATATTATTATCTAATTGATTATACTTCTGATAAAAGTAGAGAAGATGGTATTAAATCATTCAGTGATGCAGAAATTTTAGAATTAGCATTTAAATATGCCGATTATAATATGAATAATCTTACTTGTCTAAAATCAAGAGCGTTACATGGAATGATACAAGAATATGACATTCTTTTAAAAGATAGTGCCTATGAAAATTCATTAAAGAAAATTTTCGGAAGTGAAACAAAAGTAGACTTTAACCTCCCTGTTGGAAAAGAAATATATACTAAGGATTCTGCTAAATTATCAACAATAAAAATTCTTGCCAGCAGTATTGAAGTAAATTCATATGACGCAGGAACAAAAGAATACAGTATTAAAGCTTCAAACTATTCACCTGGTTCAACTGGTGGACCTGGAGAAAAACACAAATATATAAATCAAGTAGAGAATAATGGAGTAATAACTTTTACTAAAAAAACAATTTATTATGAATTATATCCGGGAAAAACAAATACCGTAGGAGTCTATTCGGACAAATCATTAAAGAATCAAATAGGATTTGTACAAATTGCTAATTCAAACAATTATGATATAGATATAGAACCATTTTTAGATAAAGCTAAAACAATAAATTATACATTTAAATTAGATAAAACAACAAATAAATATTACTTTGTAAGTAGTATTATTGAATAAAAAGAAAGAAAAGAGGAACAAAATATGCCAAAAAAGAAAACAAAAAAAGTAGATAATTATGATGACAGTTGGATGTATATCTTACTATTAACAACACTAACAATACTAACTTATTCACTAGCAACATACACATTTAAATTAACAGATATAAGACTAACTTATTCCATATTCTTATTGCCAATACTATATTTAATTTCAAACTATATAACTAAAAAATATAGCTATGGAAAAACGCTATTAGCAATTTCGGTATCAAGTATATCCATTGTAGTATTTACTTTAATCATGAACTTTGCACTAGGTAAGCCAACTGATATAAATACTTTCTCAGGACATTTTTGTGCACTAGTAGTATCACATTTAATTAACTTACTAATATATCAATTCTTAATAAGTAATACTAAAGCTCCAGCTATACTAATATTCTTAACATATCTTTTTTCACTAGTAGTATTTTACTTATTCTACACATTGATACATTTAAATATGCTTATTTTAGATAATTATTGGAAAGGATACTTTATAACAATAGGAATACAGTCATTGGTATGCTTAGTCTTAACAATTATAGACAAAAAAATAAACGTTGGAAGAGAGTAACTTTTTCAACGTTTTATTATTACTTATAATATTGATATAAGAGTTAATATTGAATTATGCAACATATGAGCAAATACTGAAGTGTATACAGTATTTGTTTTATTATACATTAAAGCAAATACAAATCCAAGACAACCATATGGTATTATAAATAAGTATCCAACAGCGCTACTAGCATTAACAACATGCATACCACCAAAGACTAAAGCAGAAGCTATCGCAAAAGCCCATTTATTTTGAAAAATATCTTTAAAACTTTTTCTAAAAACAATTTCTTCAATAAATGGAGCAAGTATACCAGCATCAATTAACATAGCCCAAGGTAATGCATTTATCATACTTTGAACAGCTTGTTCATTCTCAGCCTGACCAGCATTAAGGAAAGAACTAATAATTATATTACTAACCATCATAACAGCTAAACCTGTCATCCAATATTTAACCATGATATCCGTATTCCAAGCAGCCTTATCTTTAAATATTTTCCATTCGGCTTTTAATTCTTTTCTATATATAAACCAAAGTATCATAACTAAAATAATATTTGAAAAACAACTCAGTAATACATTTAAAGAACTTGAAATATTGTGTGGATCCAATTTAAATAAATAAATAGGTATTAATTGTAAATAAGCACTATAATAAAATAATAGGAAAATTAAAACTCCTTTTAATAAATATTTAAATATCTTTTTTTTATCTTTCACTAAATATCACCATTATTAACATACCATAAAATCTAAAAAAATAAAAGAAACTACCAAGAAAAGTGTTATCGTTTATGTAAAATAATTTATTAATAAAGCCAAAAAACACTTGAAAAAGCATATCTTTAATAGTATAATACAATTACTTACCAATTCCCAGTTTGAAGAATTTCCGACTTCTTACTTGGCCTTGGCTAATATAATATGAAAGGAAGTGTTAATATGGCATTAACAAAAGAAGAAAAAGCAAAAATTGTTAAAGATTTTGCAAAGAATGAAAAAGATACAGGTTCTGCAGAAGTACAAATCGCAATTTTAACTAAAGAAATTAACGATTTAACAGAACATTTAAAAGTACATACTCATGATTATCATTCACGTAGAGGTCTTTTAAAGAAAGTTGGTCAACGTAGAAATATGTTACAATACTTAGCTAAGAAAGATATTCAAAGTTATCGTGAAGTAATTAAAAAATTAGGATTAAGAAAGTAGACACTTATTTTTAGTGTCTTTTTTTTAGAAAGTTTTGAGGTGTTTTAATGAAGAAAAAAGTATTTGAATTAGATTTTCATGGCCGTAAAATTATAGTTGAGCATGGAGAATTAGCTAAACAAGCAGATGGAGCCGTATTAGTTAGATATAACGATACTGTAGTTTTAACTGCTGCTGTAGTAAGTAAATCTGTAAACTTATTATCAGATTTCTTCCCATTAACTGTAAATTATCAAGAAAAACTATATTCAGTAGGTAAGATTCCAGGAGGATTTATAAAAAGAGAAGGTCGTCCTTCAGAAGCAGCAACTCTAGCCGCTAGAATGATTGATAGACCAATGAGACCATTATTCCCAGAAGGATTTAAAAATGAAGTACAAGTTATCTCAACAGTTTTATCAGTAGACCAAGACTGTTCACCAGAGTTAACAGCAATGTTAGCTTCTTCCCTTGCTGTTAGTATTTCAAAGATTCCATTTCATGGACCAATTGCTGGAGTAAAAGTAGGTCGCGTAGATGGTAAATTTGTAATCAATCCAACTCCAGAGCAATTAGAAAGATCAGAATTAGATCTAACAGTAGCTGGAACAAAAGACGCTATCAACATGGTAGAATCAAGTGCTAAACAAGTACCTGAAGATATTATGCTAGAAGCCTTAATGTTTGGACATAAAGCTGTCAAAGAATTAATAAAATTTGAAGAGAAAATCATTAAAGAAATTGGTGAAGAGAAGATGGAATATGAAACTCTAACACCAGATGAAGAAATGATTGAAAGAATTAAGTCTCTTGCAACTAAAAAAATGGATAAGGCTTTACGTATAAAAGATAAACTTAAAAAATATGCCGCAATAGATGAAGTTAAAGAAGAAGTAATAGATATCTATACAAAAGAAAATGAAGATATTTTAAAAGAACAAGAACTAAAAGAATTACTTGCTAAAGTAAACATGGTTTTATCAGATATTGAATATCAATTATTCAGAAGTATTGTTGTAAAAGAGAAAAAACGTGCTGACGGACGTAAAATGGATGAGATAAGACCATTATCAACAGGTATTGATTTATTACCAAGAACTCATGGTTCAGCTTTATTTACAAGAGGTGAAACACAAGCTCTTTCAATAACTACACTAGGTGCTTTAGGAGAACATCAAATAATTGATGGTCTAGGTCTAGAAGATCAAAAAAGATTTATGTTACATTATAACTTTCCACAATTCTCAGTAGGAGAAACAGGACGTTATGGTGCACCAGGTAGAAGAGAAATCGGACATGGTGCTTTAGGTGAAAAAGCTTTAGCGCAAGTAATTCCATCTGAAGATGAGTTCCCATATACAATTCGTGTCGTATCAGAAATATTGGAATCAAATGGTTCATCATCACAAGCATCTATTTGTGCTGGATGTATGTCATTAATGGCTGCTGGTGTTCCAATAAAAGCTCCTGTAGCTGGAATTGCCATGGGATTAATTACTCATGAAGATGATTATACAATTCTAACAGATATTCAAGGTATGGAAGACCATTTAGGAGACATGGACTTTAAAGTTGCTGGAACTAAAGATGGTATTACAGCTTTACAAATGGATATAAAAATAAAAGGTATTACTGAAGAAATCTTAAAAGAAGCCTTAGCTCAAGCTAAAAAAGCTCGTCTAGAAATCTTAAAAGTAATTGCTAAACAAATAAAAGAACCTAGAAAAGAAGTTTCAAAATATGCACCAAAGATGGAAACATTTATGATTAACCCAGCTAAGATAAAAGATGTTATCGGTCGTGGTGGAGAAACAATAACAAAAATAATTTGTGAAGCATCAAATGTTACAGAAGTAACAAACGTAAATGCTGTTAAAGTAGACTTAGAAGATGATGGTCGTGTAGTAATTTATCATACAGACCGTGATATCATTAATAAGACAAAAGAAATGATAGAGTCAATTGTTCGTGAAGTAGAAGTTGGAAAAATCTATGAAGCAAAAGTCGTAAAAATAGAAGACTTTGGTTGCTTTGTTCAACTATGGCCAGGATGTGAAGGACTAGTTCATGTATCACAACTTGCCGACACAAGAGTAGATAAAGTTGAAGATGTTGTTAAACTAGGCGATGAAATAATTGTCAAAGCCCTAGGACCAGATAAAAAGGGTCGTCAAAACTTCTCAAGAAAAGATGCTCTACCAAAAAAGGACACAAAGAAAAAGAAAACTGATAAATAAGACTAAAAAAGTTCAATTTGAACTTTTTTTTCATATACTAGACTAGGTGATTATATGAATAAGAAAAAGTTTATTCAAGTAATAAGTGTTACACTTTTAATGTTATTTAGTTTCTTTTATACAAATAAATCAATTGAATTAATCCGTGAAAACGATCCTATAATGAAACAAATAAAAGAAACAAATACAAAGTATAAAGTAGATCCAGTAAACGCTACCATAATAGGAAACAAAATAATACCAGGAAAGTCGGGTAAAGAAATTGACTATCAAAAAACGTATACTAAAATGAAAAAATACGGTGCTTACAACGAAGTCTTAACTATCTTAAAAGAAATAGAACCAGCCGTTTCTGTTGATGATTATTATGACAAATACATCGTTCAAGGAAATGCTGAAAGTAAAAACGTTTCACTAGTTTTTAAAACCGATACAACGTCAAACTTACCAGCAATTTTAAATATATTAAATCAGAAAAATATCCCTGCAACTTTTTTCGTTGACGGACTACTTTTAGAAAATAATACCTCACTTTTTGAAACCATGACTAAAAATAATCATGAACTGGAAATTTTAAATTACGATAATAAATATGATGAAATTTATTTTAATAGCACCTTAAATTATCTATCTTCTATTACTAAGAAAGAAGCTAAGTATTGTTACGCTGAATATGATCAAAAAGAAGTAATTGAACTGTGTTCAAAATTAAAACTACATACCATAATACCAACTATAAAAACAACAACTATGCCATACAAAGAAATAAAAGATAAACTCTATAATTCCGCCATCATATCTCTGCCTCTATCAAATATAACAAAAGAACAACTTCCAGCCATAATAGACTACATAAAACAAAAAGGATACACATTCTTAAGTCTAGAAGCTTTATTAAGTGAAAATGATGAAAAATAAATATTAATACTAAAACATTTTAAAAAGGTATAAATCTTCCTTTTTTCTTTGTATATAAAGAACTTCTTGTCTAACAATGTGATTTATAGTATACTTATTAGTAGGGTGAAAGTGTATGTACTTAAAAGAAATAATCGCCACTGGATTTAAATCCTTTGCTGATAAATTGGATATAAAATTAGATGATAAAATAACTTGTATTGTTGGACCAAATGGCTCTGGAAAGAGTAATGTTGTAGACGCTGTTCGTTGGGTATTAGGTGAACAATCAGTAAAATCCCTTCGTGGCGAAGGTTCTATGAGCGACGTAATATTTTCTGGTAGTAAAAGTCGTAATCCATTAAATGTAGCTAGTGTTGAATTAATATTTGATAATAATGATCATTTTTTAAATATACCATACACTGAAATATCAATAAAAAGAAAAGTGTACCGTACAGGAGAAAATGAATATTACCTTAATGGCGAAAAATGTCGTTTAAAGGACATAACTAATTTATTGTTAGATACCGGACTAGGTAAAGAGTCATTTAATATTATCTCTCAAGGTGAAGTAGATAAAATTCTTAGTAATTCACCAAGCGACAGGAGAGTTATCTTTGAAGAAGCAGCCGGAGTCTTAAAATACAAAAAAAGAAAAGAAGAGGCGCTAAGAAAACTAGATAGAACTCATAATAACCTAGATCGTGTTAATGATATAATTTCGGAATTAGCCGTACAAGTAGAACCATTGAAAGAACAAAGTGAAAAGGCTAAAGAATATCTAGAAAATAAAAAAGGACTAGATAACTATGAAGTAGCTTTACTAGCTTATGATATTGCCTCATGTAACCAAAAACTACAAACAGCAAAAGAAGAAAAAGAAAAAGTAGATAAAGAAATAGTTACACTTTCAAGTGAAAACTCTAAAACAGATGTCTCTACTTTAGAAGATAGTAATAAGCTCGAAAAACTAGAAAAAGAAAAGGCTAGTCTAAATAGTGAATTATTAACCGTAACTCAAGAAGTTGAAAAAATAAACGGTGAGAAGAATCTTTTAAAAGAACGTAGTAAAACGACAAAAGAAGAAGACGAAATAAAAGAAGAAATAAGAAGCGTTCTAGAGAAAAAAAGTGAACTACAAGGAAACATAAATTTAATTACTGAAGAAATTAAAAATATAACAGAAGAAGCTAGACTTCAAGAACAAAAAGCGACTTCTCTAAACAAAGAAATAGATACTATGAAGTCTAAAAGAAATTTATTAAACTCTGAGTATTCTCAAAATGATCGAAACTTAATCACCATTGGTCATCAAATTGCTTCATTAAAAAATGAAATAGAAGAGTCAACTGATTTACCAAGTAGTGTTAGAATCATTTTAAAATCAACAAGTTTAACTGGCATTCATAACACTATCGGTAACATTATAAATATAGAAGATGAATATGTAAAAGCCTTAAATGTAGCATCAGCTGCTAATAAAAACTTCATAATCACAACAGATGAAGAAAGTGCTAAAGCCGCAATTAACTACTTAAAAGATAATCATTTAGGCAGAGCAACCTTCTTTCCTATGAACGTTATAAAAGAACGTAATGTTGATGAGGCAACTCTTAGTCTAATTAAATCATCACCTGACTTTGTCGCAATCTTAAGTGACCTAATAACTTATAATAAAAAGTATGAAAATATTATCAAAAATCAATTTGGAAACATCATAATTTCTAAAGATATAGATTCAGCCAATAGACTAAGTAGAATAATTAAAAATCGTTACAAAATTATCACTTTAGAAGGAGACGTTATCAACATTGGCGGTTCTATGACCGGTGGTTCTCTAAACAAAACAAGAAGTTCAATTATTATAAAACAAGAGTTAAAATACAAAGAAGAAAAAGAACAAATTATAAAAAATGAACTAGAAAAAATTAAAACAGAATTAGAAAAACTAAACACTATAATTTCTGCATTAGAAGAAAAAAACTATCAAATAACTAAAGAAAAAGTATCCTTAGCGGAAATTTACAATAACAAAAATAACGAATTATCTAAACAAAAAGAAGCCCTAGTAAACATTGGAAAAGACTGGGAAAGTTTAGAAGCAATTAGTAGTAACAATGTATCTTCTAAAGAACAAGAATTAATTAAACTATTCCATGAAATGAATTCTAAAAAAGAACAATTATTACTAAGCATAAAATCAAAAACAAAAGAAATAGAAGAATTAAAAGTAAAAATAGAAGAAAATCAAGCTACTTATAAATTGAAAAATTCTACTTTAAGAAATCTAGAAAAAACATCAAGAGAGTTAGAAATTACAATTAATAGATTAGATGTTAAAATAGATAATATGTTAAATATTCTATCCGAAGATTATGAACTTACTTTTGAAAAAGCTCAAAGTAATTATAAACTTGATATAGAACCAGAAGAAGCAAGAATAAAAGTAAATACATATCGAGCTAATATTAAAAGAATAGGCATGGTTAATATATCCGCAATAGAAGAGTATGAAAGAGTAAATACTAGATATAGTTTCTTAACAAATCAAAGAGAAGACTTACTAAAAGCTGAAAACACGTTACTTGAAATTATGAATGAAATGGATGATGTTATGAAAGAAGAATTTAAAACTACTTTCTTAGCCATCCAAACAGAATTCCAAAAAGTATTTAAAGAATTATTCTCTGGTGGACAAGCAACACTAAAACTAACAGATCCTAAAGATATGTTAACAACGGGAGTAGAAATTGTTGCCTCACCTCCAGGTAAAAAACTAACTACCATTTCCTTATTATCAGGTGGCGAAAAAACTCTAACCGCAATATCATTATTATTCGCTATATTAAATGTTAGAAGTGTACCATTCTGTTTATTCGATGAAGTAGAAGCTGCCCTAGATGAAGCAAATGTATCAGGATTTGGTAAATACTTAGATCATTATCGCGATAAAACTCAATTCCTAATAATTACACATAAAAAGAAAACTATGGAATACGCCAATACTCTATATGGAATAACTATGCAAGAGTCTGGTGTTTCAAAACTAGTTAGTGTAAAATTAACCGATAGAGAAGAAGTAGTATAAAAAAAAGACTAGATGGCACGCATCTCGTCTTTTCCTTTATAAGGATCTTTTTTATCAATATGGTCAGTAAACATAATTCCATTTAAATGATCAAGTTCATGTTGCATCGCAATAGCTAACTCCTCACGTGCTCTTACATGTATTTTCTTTCCTTCCATATCATAAGCTTCCATTGTAACTCTTGCATATCTAGGAACAATTCCTTCAACAGCTCTATTAACACTAAGGCAACCTTCACCAAGTTCCACATAAATTTTTTCTAAAGAGTTACTAATGATTTTTGGATTTATTAAAATATAAGTTTCAAATTCACCTTCATCAAATTCATTAACTACAACAAAGTATCTTTTTAAAACACCAAGTTGGACAGCAGCCATACCCATACCAGGACGTAAATCATACTTTTCTGCTAACTCTTCAATTTGACTGTCATGTAAATATTTAATCATTGTATTAATTAAATCTTTATCTTTTTGAGTTAAAGGAAATTCTACTTCTTTACTAACTTGTCTAAGACGTTTATCCTTTTCATCTAAAATATCCTTGGTCTTTAACATACTACTCCACCTCGCACTGCATATATTTTAGCAAAAAAAAACAAAAAAATAAAGTCTAACTTACAAATACCCAAATAAAAACGTATAAGGAGAACTTATACGTTTAACTTATGCTGAAAAACGAGTGCCAATTACGATTACTAATAATATAAATAAAACTAAAATAATAGCATAAGTTGAGTTATTATTACCAGTATTATAAACTGGATAATAAGGAACTTGATAACCAGCTTGATTAGAACAACATCCTGAACCTCCACCGTAATAATACATAGCTAAAGCCTCCTTTTCTTAATCTATTATAAAATATGTAAATTGACAAAATATGTTAATAAAACTGACCTATAATATAATTAATTAGAATTATTCTAACAAATTATGATATTATTATATTATATTGGAAGGATGTAAAAAGGTATGGGAAAAATATTTAAGCATTTAGATAAACCATTATTAATTATTTCTATATTACTATTTATCTTTGGACTAATCATGGTTTTTTCAGCTTCAAACGTAGTAGCCTATATGTCGCACGAAGTAAGTGCTTATTACTACTTCATTAGACAAGGTGTTTTTCTACTTGCAGGATTTTTCATGTTCCTTGTAATGATAAATTTCTCAACTAAAAGTTATGGATTTGTCTCCTGGTTTCTTTTAATTGTTTTTTCAATAAGTCTAGTAGTTTTACTAGCAATAATTAAACCAAAAAACCAAGCACAAAGCTGGTTTGAAATAGGACCTATATCCATTCAGCCCAGTGAATTTGTAAAAGTTATTGTTATAATCTGGCTATCATGTTTTTATGATAAGCATCAGAAACAATTAAATAAATATAGTACAAGTTTATTTCCGATATGTGTATGTGCCGGAATTGCCTTCTTAATATTTTTACAACCAGACCTTGGTACTATGATTATCTTTGTTTGTATCGTTGCTGCTATATTTTTTGCTGTACCGATAAGTAAAGAGATAAAAGTAAAGACAACCTTTGCCGCCCTCGGATCAATGCTTTTTATTTTTGTAGCTTTTATCTCATCAGGTAGAACTCTTCTTCAAGAAAGACAACAAGAACGTCTAAACTTTACTAATCCATGTGCTGACTTATTAGATTCTGGAAACCAAGTTTGTAACAGTTACATTGCTATTAATAAAGGTGGCTTAACAGGAACTGGTCTTGGTAATTCAACACAAAAGTATTTATACTTACCAGAACCATATACAGACTTTATTTATGCCGTAGTTGTAGAAGAGTTAGGACTAGTTGCTGGAGTTTTATTACTAATAGGTTATATGATAGTTTTATATAGAATATTAATTATTGGCAGAAACAGTCCTTCAAATAAAGGAAGTGCCATATGTTATGGTGTTGCTATATACATATTTCTTCATGTAGCTGTAAACTTAATGGGTATACTAGGTTTAATGCCAATGACTGGTGTTCCATTACCATTTATTAGTTATGGTGGTAGTTTCACAATTTGTTTAATTGCCGCTTTAACAGCTGTTCAAAGAGTTAGTGTAGAAACAGCTTTAGCTAAAGAAAGAGGTGTAAAACGTGCCTAATATATTTATTCATGAAAAAGTAGCTTATAATATCGCTAAAGAAAATAAATATTTAGATACACCTAATTTCTATTTAGGAGTTCTAGCACCAGATGCTGTAAATTTAAATGGCTTTGCTCCTAAAGAAGAAAGATGGACTTCTCACTTAAGAGATAAAAATCTTTCAACATGGCGTCAAAATATTATAAGCTTTTATAATAAGGAAAAGAACAACTATGACACTAAGTTCTTATCTGGCTACTTAATTCATATTTTAACAGATATTATATTTGATGATTATTTTTACGATGGTGTCATAGACCTAATAAAAAAAGATTATAAAGATTTAGAAGATGCTCACCCAATATTAAGAAAGTCAATGGATGAATACGCTATAGAAAACAAAAATGATAAGATAGTAGAATATATAAAGAATGAATTAGCTAAGGCTAACTACATAAGTATTAGAAATATTTCAAAAGAACAATTACTTTCCTGGTCAAAGAAACAATTAAACTATAATGAAAAATCTACGAATATTAATCCATATATTACAGATGACTTAATAGAAAAATTGACTATTAAAGTAAGTAAAGAATATTTTGATACTGTAAATAGCTACTTTACGTAAAACAAAATAAAAAATGGTAAAAATCATATAAAAAAAACTAAATTAGTATATAATAAATGGTGTGAAGGAGGAAAAAGTGTATGGAAAAGAAAAAGGAAGGGAAAAATTTAATAACAGTAATTGTTGTTCTAGTAATATTACTAGTATGTGCATTAGGTAGCACAGCATACTTTTACTTAGAATCTGAAAGAGCAACTGGAAAGGAAACTGTAGTTACGGGTAAAGCTAGTAAGAATGATAATACTGAAAAAGCTGTAGCCGTAAATGGCTTTGACAATAGTAAATCTTTAAATACTACTGATAAGACTTATACTTTAATGGCAGGTAATAGAGTAATAAATTTAGCTTTGGATGTCAATAGAAAAAAAGCAACAGTATCTCTATCACCTTGTGGAGTAAATTTCACATATAGTCTAGGTTGGGTAACTGCAAATGAAGAAAGTTGTGACTATGGAATACAAGAAAGACGTGGAGAAATGACTTTTGAACAAGAAGTATCAGAAGTTATGATTGGTGGCTTTGGTCAAGAGGCAAGCCATGACACAATGTTATTCTTAATGAAAGATGGAACTATTGAATATCTTCCTATAGCAAAGGCATATAAAGCTGATAGTCCAGATAATATTAAAACAACTTATGGTACTATTCCAGAAGTAAAAGATGTAATTAAATTATATCAAGTATCTGCTGGAAGCTATGTAACAGTACTTGCACAAAAAGCAGATGGTTCTTTCTATGATTTACATGAATCCCTAACAAGTATCAAAGCTTGGGAATAATAAAAAACATAACTGTCAGTACCTAGCGTGCTGACTTTTTACTTTATTATTCGAAAAAATAATTAAAATATAATGAATCATCACTGAAAAAGAATCCATATATTACAGATGATTTAATAAAAAAATGACTGTTCAAGTTAGTAAAAAAAAACTTTGAAATTGTAAACTAATACTTTACGTAAAGTAAAAAATCATTTGCTAAAAAAGCTTTTCTAAAAACTAAATTAGTATATAATAAATGGTGTGAAGGAGGAAAAAGTGTATGGAAAAGAAAAAAGAAGGGAAAAATTCATTAACAGTAATTGTTGTTCTAGTAATATTACTAGTATGTGCATTAGGTAGTACAGCATACTTTTACTTAGAATCTGAAAAAACATCTGATAAGGAAACTACAGTAACAAAAAGTGATAAGGTAGAAGTAAATGCTTCAAATTTTAAGAATGCAGTAAGTCCATTTGATAATAAAAAAGCATTAAATAGTAGCGTAAGTGAATATCTAATAGCTGATTTTGGTCCAAATGGAATAAATGCACAAGTAGATACTACTCAGAAAGTATTAACTTTCAGTTATATTCCATCTAAAGCAGTAGAAGCTTACGGATTAAATTGGACAAGTAATAGAACTGATCGTGTAAGTTCTACAATTAACTTTGATAAAAAAATTGTAGAGGTATTATTTGGTGGAATGGGACAAGATGCACAAGGTGATACACTATTTATATTATTAGAAGATGGTACAGTAGAATATATTCCTATTGTTCATATGTTTAATAATGCACAAGACAGACCAGTTTCATATGGAAAAATATCAGGTGTAGACGAAGTAATTAAACTTTCTAATGCAGAAACTTCTAATGGTGTTACTACTTTAGCAGTTAAACTTGATGGAACATTCTATGATTTATGGTATGCTCTAAAAGATACTGGGAATTATTAATAAATAAACGTAAAGTGAAGTGAAAAAAGCTTCACTTTTTAAATTGTTCATTGTCTGTCAATTATCTTGTGTAATTTATTACTATAAAATATATTTAAATAAAGGATGTAATAAAAATGGACTTAATATTGATGGTAATAAATACTTTTTATCAGACTTAATTTTTTTAGGGATGGAAGATGAAACTGTCAACTATATTCAAGTCAAAATATGATAAAAAAGTAAAATAAAAAATGATGCTAATTATCAATTAATACAAAAAAACATATGATAGATGCAATAAGTTCATAGGAATGGCATTAGCTGAAAACACTAGAAGTAGAAAAATTTAATAAAAAAGGGCGAAATATTTAGAAATATAGATAAAAGAAGTGATATATATGTTAAAAATGATAATATTTCAGCTGCTTGTGATTTATTAGAAAAGGTTATAGAATTATCATTAAGACCATATAATCAAGTAATGAAGGATGAAAATTCTAAAGAACAGCGAAACAATAATTTTTAAAGACATCTTTGACATGTTTATCCAGTAGTGCTATAATACAAAACTAACAAGGAGAAGATGAAAAATGCCTGAGGTATGTAGAGATCTCAAACCAGAATTACTTAGAATTATAAAAATGTCATCCAAAATATTTATAACAGGACACAGTGAACCAGACTTTGACTCCATAGGATCAGCAATTGGGATGCTTACGTTGTGTCAGTCTTTTGGAAAAGAATCATATATAATAGTAGACGATGATGATGTTAGTTTAGAACCTGGAGTAAAAAGAATAATAGATATCAACAAGGGACAATATCATATCATAAAATTAAATGACTTTATAGATTTAACAAGAGATGATAAAGATTCTACATTAATAGTAGTAGACGCTAATAAAAAGTATCAAGTATCGGCTACTCCTTTTCTTGATAGATTTCAAAATGTTGTAATAATTGATCACCATAATCCAGACCAACATACTATTCCCGCAACAGCTAGTTACATAAATTCAAAAGCCTCATCATCAGCTGAACTAGTTTCTAAACTATTAAATTCTTGTAAGGTAAGATATGACGCTAATGTTGCTAATTACTTATTAGCTGGAATAGAGCTGGATACTAATAGGTACAAAAAAAATACTAGCTCCGTTACACACGATGTCGCTGAAAAATTAATAATCCATGGTGCTAATCCTGACTATGTTAATGAACTTTTCTTAGCTGAATTCGAAGCTGACAAGCGTGTTAATAACTTAGTTTACAATGGTACTTTATTTGCTCATTACCAGCACTATCAAATAAGTTTTACTTTAAATAGAGAAAATCCAAATAAAAGATACAGAAAAGAAGATCTAGCAAAAGCAGCTGATAAAGCCCAAAAATATCAAACAGATGCCTCTTTTGCTATTGGATTTGTAAATGATGGATTAATATCTATAAGTGCTAGAAGCAAAGGATACATTGATGTCGGTGAAATAATGGAAGAGTTTACAGGAGGAGGCAATACTAGAAGTGCAGCTTGTAAAATACAATCAACAGATGTAATTTCTGTAGAAGAAAAACTAAAAAGTATTTTAGAAGAAAAACTAAATAATACTTCTACAGATTATCCTACAGATTCGTCTATAATGACTGAAAAACAGTATGTAAAAGTAAAAGATTAGAAAAGTTTTAAAATTTCTTTAAGACTTTTCTTTTTTTTTCGAATAATAAAGTAGGAGGTGATAAAAATAACATTTCATTATCGATATCGTAAACAAATAATTATAGTGAGTCTTATCTTAATCTTTATCACAACTATTTCAGTAATATATGTATGTAATAGACCTAAAGAAAAAAAGATAAAAGAAGAAAAAGTCTCACTAAAAAAAGAAGAAACTAAAGAGGTGATAAGTGAAGAATATAAAATTGATATCAAAGGAGAAGTAGTAAATCCCGGTATTTATACTTTAAAAAGTACATCTAGAATAATAGATTGTATAGAATTAGCTGGCGGCTTAACAGAAAATGCCAATACGACTGTTCTAAATTTAAGTAAAAAAATAACTGATGAAATGGTAATTATAGTCTATAGTAATTCTGAAGTAGAAGACTTTAAAAAGACTAAAGAAATAGAAAAACAAGTCCAAGAATCATGCGTCCAAAAAGATGAAAACTCTTTAAAAAATGATGCTTGTATAGAACAATCATCTGATAGTAACAATTTAATATCAATAAATACCGCAACAGAAGAAGAACTATCAACTTTAACAGGAATAGGTCAATCAAAAGCTAAACAAATAATAGAATATCGAAATACCAATGGTCCATTTAAAACAATTGAAGATATCAAACAAGTACCCGGTATAGGAGATAGTATATATGCTCAAATTAAGGACTCTATTACTACATGATTATATATATTATATTTTACTTTTAATTACTATATTTATCACAATAATAAATCTCTGCATACCAAGAGAAAGTATATATAATGAAAATATAAAAAGTATAAAAGCCAAGATAATATCTTCATCAATTTCTGGTAATAAACTAAGTCTAACAATTAAAAATAAAGAAAAGTTATTAGTAACATATTATTTTGAAACTGAAGAAGAAAAAGCAAATTTTAAAGAAGAATTTCATCTTGGAGACACCATAGAAGTAACTGGAGAATTAACAAAACCTAAGAAAAATACCTCTAAATATCTTTTTAATTATCATTCATATTTAAAACATAAAAATATTCATTATACAATAACCTCAACAAGTATAAAAAAAATATCTAGTAATAAAAACATTTATTACATATTAAAAAATATAATCGTCAATTTATCAGAAAAAAATGCTTATTTAAAAACATTTTTATTAGGAGATAAGTCGAATTTAAGTACTAAAGTAATGTCAAGTTATCAAGAAAATGGTATAAGTCACTTATTCGCTATATCCGGTATGCATATAACTTTATTATCATCAATTATTACAAAAATATTAAAAAGATTTAAAGTGAAAGAAGAAAAACGTTATTATATTACCTCCTTAATTTTAATAATATATTTACTTTTAGTAGGCTTTTCTCCCTCTATCTTAAGAGGCGTATTATTCTACATATTATTTACTTTAAATAAAGTTTATTATTTTTATGTAAAACCCGTAAATATTTTTATTATAATATTATCATTATCTTTACTTATTAATTATAATTACATATTCGATGTTGGATTTTGGTATTCCTTTGTTATAAGTTTCTCTTTAATTGTAACTGCAAAGTATCTAACAAGTAGTAATTATTTACTAGGTCTATTAAAGACTTCTATTATATCATTTCTAGTAAGTATACCAATTAGTCTATATAGTTTTTATCAAATTAATATTTCAAGTATATTTTATAATTTATTTTTTATTCCATATGTAAGTATCATTGTTTTTCCCTTATCATTAATTACTCTTGTTGTCCCAGTTATTTTGCCAATATATGAGGTACTAATTAAAATTTTAGAAGAAGTATCACTACTTTTTAGTAACAACAGATTATTAATAATAACTTTTCCAAGAATTAATTTTATTTTTTATATTAGTTATTATGTCTTAATAATTATTTTTATTAAAGGATTATTAAAAAAAAATTATTTTAAATTAATCCCTTTATTTTTTTTATTACTAATTCATTACATTTATCCATATTTTCAAAAAGATTTAATAATAAAGATGATAGATATAGGCCAAGGAGATTCTATTCTTATATATTCTGGCAGAGAAACTGTACTAATAGATACGGGAGGCAAAGTAACTTATAATAAGCCATCATGGTCTAAAAGCAATAAGGAATATTCTCTTGTTAAAAATACTACGATACCAGTATTTAAATCTTCTGGTATAAGAAAAATAGATTATTTAATTTTAACTCATGGTGATCAAGATCATTTAGGTGAGACCATTAATTTAATAAATAATTTTTCTGTGAAAAATGTCATTTTTAATGTTGGAGATTATAATTATTTAGAAGAAAATATTATTGAAGTTTTAAACAAAAAGAAAATAAATTATTATCAAAATATAAGTGAATTAAGTGTCTTTAATAATAAATTTTTATTTTTAAATACAAGTGTATATGACAATGAAAATGATAATTCAACTGTTACTTATTTTAATTATAATAATTATCAATTTTTATTCATGGGAGATGCCAGCACTAAGAAGGAAAAAGATATTTTAAATGAATATAATATTGAAAATATAGATTTTTTAAAGGTAGGACATCATGGTTCTGATACAAGTAGCAGTAAGGAATTTATAAATAGTATTAATCCTAAATATAGTTTAATTAGTGTAGGAGAGAACAATAAGTATGGACATCCAAAAAAGTCTGTGTTGAATACTTTAAAGAATAGTAAAATTTATCGAACTGATAAGGATGGAAGTATAGAAATTAAGATTAAAAGTGATGGGTACACGATAGAAACATGTGAACAATAGAAAAGGAAAAGAAATTATGAATTATTATGATGAAATAAAAGAAAATTTAATTAAAAGTGAATTATATGATAAAGTTAAAGATTATTCAAAAGATAGAAATAAGATTAAAGTATATTTTGAAACTGGTAAATTACTTCATGAAGCAGGAAAAGAATATGGTAAAAATATCATTAAACAATATTCAGAAAAGTTAATGATTGAAGTGGGCTCTAAATATAAAGTTAGTACATTATACAAAATGAGAAAATTTTATGAGGTTTTCAGTAATGAAAAATTGTACCCAATGGGTACAAAATTGAATTGGAGCCATTATAGAGAATTGCTTGTGTTAAAAAAAATTGAAGAAATAATATATTATATAGAAATTTGTGAAAAAAATAATTTAACTAAAAGAGAACTTCATGAAAAAATAATTAGTAATGAATATAATAGGTTATCCATAGAAACTAGAAATAAATTAGTATCTGAAGAAAGATTAGTAGTAAGTGATATTGTTCCTAATCCAATATTAATAAAAGATAGTAAAGACCATGATAAATTTAGTGAATATACTTTAAAAGAGTTAATACTTAATAATCTAGATGAGTTCTTGTCACAATTAGGTTATGGCTTTTCTTATGTTGGTAATGAATTTAAAATAAAACTTGGTGATAGATATAATTATATTGATTTATTATTATTTAATATTGAATATAATTGTTATGTAGTTATAGAGTTGAAAGTAACAGAACTAAAAAAAGAACATATTGGACAAATACAAGTATATATGAATTATATAGATAAAAATATTAAAAAAATTAATCAAAATAAAACAATTGGAATTATTATTTGTAAAAAAGAAAATAGATTAGTAATAGAATATTGCTCAGATGATAGAATTGCTGTTAGAGAATATGAATTAGTATGATATAATAGAACTATAAGAAAAGATTATTGTAACTTGAAAGGTGGCTGATTTTAATGAAATATGAAATAATATTTGAATCAGAAAGAATAAATTTCGTAAAACTAACAACAGAATTGGTTGATGAATATTTAAAAATGGTTAATGACATTGAGGTTCAAAAATATATAAGCCATAATAGAAAAAATTTTGAATTAGATTCAGAAATTGAATGGGTAAAAAATAAATTAAAAGAAAAGGCAATTATTTTCTCAATGATTGAAAAAGAAACAAATGATTTTATTGGAAATGTTGAAATAATGCATATAAAAAACAAAATTGGAGAAATAGGAATAGCAATTACTCCATTAAAGCAAAATAAACATTTTGGGCAAGAAGCAATTTCAAAATTAATAGATTATGCACTCAATGTATTAAAATTGGAAGGTTTAGACTTAAATGTCTATAATTTTAATCAAAGAGGAATAAAATGTTATGAAAAAGTTGGGTTTGTTATCGATGGAATAGGAAAAACCGATGGTGACATTCATATGTCTTTAAAAAAACAGTATTAAAGATTTAGAAATAGATCTTTTCTGTTTATAAGGGATTTTCTTTTAATTTTAAAAAAATGTAATCGCCCTATTGGCAAATAAATATTTGCTTTTTATTATAGTAAGACAAGATTATGGAGATGTATGATATGTATAAAGATTATAAGTTTAAACTATGTCCTGTTTGAGTCATAATAAAAATAGCATTGATATAAATATAAAGGATTTGTCAAGACAATTAAAGATTTATAAATAAAAGAATTAGTACGGCAGCGACTGTCGGAATTTAAGCCTATGGAGAATAGAGGTTACTCTATCTGTGAAGTAGGAAATTTGATCGGTGACGACCAAAAAACGACAAATTGAAATTTTATAAATTGAACTTTGTCTTTTGTTCTGAATAGAGAAACCAGTTTATATATTGTCGAATATTTTGATCAAGTAGATATTAAATATAATCCACAAGATAGACCAGCAAGTGAAGATTAAAAAAAAGAAGACTTGAAAGTACTAAGACATGTCAAAAAATATTCATATAAAGAAAGACAAAAATAATAAACATAGTACTTCTAATTGCAATTGGATAATAGACAAAAAATAAAAATTCATATACAATATATTTATGGTGATTTAAATGAAAAACATTAGTAACGTTATATCAAATTTAGATGAAGTGAAATTAGATCATTCTTTTCAAGATGCCTGTAGTGATAAAGAATTTTATGATTATGTATATTCATTAGGAATAGCAGAAGACACTCTAAAGAAATATACATCTAGCTTGGAAGACAGTTTTGAAGAATATAAAAATTGCAAGAACTGTCCCGGCCTTGAAGAATGTCCTAATAAAGTACATGGATATAAATATAGTCCTGAAAAAGATCAAAATCTAATTAGATTTTCATACATAGCTTGTAAAAAACAAGAAAAAAAATATCATGATGATGCCTACAAGGAAAATCTAGAATTATTCTGTTTGCCAAAGGAAATTAAAGAAGCTTCATTAAAAAACTTATATAAAGATGACAAAGCAAGATTACCAATAATAAAGTATTTTAAAGAATTCATTGACAACTATACGAATAAAGAAATAGCTAAAGGTCTATATTTAACAGGTTCCTTTGGCTCAGGAAAAACATACATGATAGCAGCTCTTTTCAATGAAATGGCTAAAAAAGGAGTACAAAGTGCTTTAATATATTATCCAGAATTTTTAAGAAGTCTGAAGTCTTCATTTCAAACAAATTATAGTGAAAAGTTTGAATATATCAAAAAAGCACCATTATTATTGTTAGATGATATAGGTGCAGAAAATTGTAGTGCCTGGTCAAGAGATGAAGTTCTAGGACCAATACTTCAATATCGTATGGAACAGAAATTACCTACATTTTTTACTTCAAACTTAACTATGGATGAATTAGAACAGTCTCTAGCAATAACTTCATCAGGAGCAGATAAAGTAAAAGCTAGAAGAATAATAGAAAGAATTAAACAACTAACAGTAACTCTAGAATTAATAAGTAAAAATAGAAGAAACTAAAATCAAGTATAAAGTACTTTAAAAATATGAACTAAACAATTCATCTTTGAAGTACTTTTAAATTTTGTGAACATATTCGCTAACAGCGATATCCAAGAATCCATTTCTTCAGCGATATCCAAGAATCCATTTCTTCTTGACAAATAAGCCATTTTCGGGTATAATAGGCACTGCTTTGTTTGGAGTGGATGTGCGTATGAAGTCATTAGAAAAACAAAAAAAATTTGTTAGAGTATCTCTGATACTAATCGGAATATCTATGTTTTTAGTTTTGGCTAAAAATATAGACTTAGAAGACAAAAACTTTTCACTAGCATATGAGTATGTTAATACTAAAGATATAGCAACAGTAGAAGTAGCCTATAAAAAAGCCTTATCAGATGGTAATACATATACCGCTGTTTCTAGTGAAAAAACAACTACCGATACAAAAAACGCCACTAAAGTAGAAGAAGCAGAACTCCAAATGATGAACAATTCATTAGCGTTAAAGAACAAAGTAAACTGGTATTTACCGGTAGAAAATGGAATTATTACTCAAAGACCAAGTTATAATCATGTAGCTTTTGATATAACAAGTAGAAGAGGAGTATATGAAACTATTTTCCCTATCGCTAATGGAACAATTTCAGGAATTTATACAGACTATGCCGGAGCAAAAATTGTAACCGTACATCATGTAATTGATGGTGTAAATTATACCTCCCAGTATGTTCACCTTTCTTCTTATGCACCTAATATATATGTAGGAAAAGAAGTAACAATAAATGACGCATTAGGTCAAATGGGAACAACAGGTAATTCAACAGGAGTCCATCTCCATATCGCAATTATAGATTGTGTTATATTTGATCCAAATGATGCTAACTGCTCCGACTTAGGTAAATTCTATAAATATGTTAAATTAAGATATACTCAAGGATTTAATGGACTATATAGTCTTATGGATGTTCCATACCAATGGTATAGTAGATAAAAAATTCTTGCAAAAGAATAAAAAAGTGCTATAATTAGTACATAACTTAATTACATTGACAAAGGACACGATAAATTAAGTAATTTTTAAAGAGAATTCATGGTTGGTGTAAATGAATAAAATCTTAATTTGTTACTACCTTTCGAGTAGAATTATTAAAAGTAATTCCGGCTAAGCCGTTATTTAAATAAAGTAAAACACAAGGATGGTACCGTGTAATTCACTCCTATATCTATTTTGATATAGGAGTTTTATTTTTAGTCAATGAAAAAAAGAGGAGGATTAAATATGATAAATATAAAAGAAAATGAAAAATTAAGTGTAATGAATCATTCATGTGCCCATTTACTAGCACAAGCTGTTAAACATTTATATCCAAACGCACTATTTTGGGTAGGACCAGTAATTGAAGAAGGTTTCTATTATGATATAGACTTAGGTGACAAAACATTAACAGAAGAAGATTTACCAGCTATTGAAAAAGAAATGAAAAAAATTGCTAAAGATGGAAAAAGAATAGTACGTCATGAATTATCAAAAGAAGAAGCTTTAGAAAAATTTAAAGATGATCCATATAAAATTGATTTAATTTCTCGTATGGATGAAAATGAAGTTACTATTTCTTGCTACAGCCAAGGTGATTTTACTGACCTTTGCCGTGGACCACATTTAGATACTGTAAAAGAATTAAAATATTTTAAATTACTAAAAGTATCAGGAGCTTACTGGAAAGGTGATGCAAAAAATAAAATGCTTCAACGTATTTATGGTATTTGTTTTGAAACAGAAGAAGACTTAAATAAACACTTAGAATATTTAGAAGACTGTAAAAATAGAGACCATAGAAAAATAGGTAAAGAATTAGAAATATTCATGACAGATGATTTAGTAGGTAGAGGATTACCAATGTTTCTACCTAATGGATATATCATTTGGGAAGAATTGGAAAACTACATCAAAGCAAAAGAAAGAAAACTAGGTTATCAACATGTTTTAACTCCATGCGTTGGCAATGTAGAACTATACAAAACATCAGGACACTGGGAACATTATAAAGAAAATATGTTTCCTATGATGAAAGTTGATGACGAAGAATTCGTTCTACGTCCAATGAACTGTCCGCATCATATGATGATTTATTCTAACAAACTACATTCATATAAAGACTTACCAATTAGAATAGGTGAAGTTGCTCATGACTTTAGATATGAAGCATCAGGTGCTCTAAAAGGAATTGAAAGAGGAAGACACTTCTGTCAAAACGATGCCCATCTATTTGTAACACCGGAACAAATAAAAGATGAATTTAAAAATGTTGTTGATTTAATATTTAGTGTATATAAAGACTTTGATATCAAAAACTATCGTTGCGTTCTATCATTGAGAGATCCAGAAGATAAAGAAAAATATCATCAAGATGACGCAATGTGGAATAAAGCTGAAAATGAATTAAGAGAAGTTTTAAATGATTTAGGAATTGAGTACACAGAAGAACTTGGTGAAGCAGCATTCTATGGACCAAAGCTAGATGTTAATGTTCAACCAGCTGTTGGAAATGAATATACTTTATCAACTTGCCAATTAGATTTCTGCTTACCAGCTAAATTTGATTTAAAATATGTAGATAAAGATGGCGAAAAGAAAACACCAGTTGTTCTTCATAGAGCAATACTAGGTTCACTAGACAGATTTATGGCCTACATTCTAGAAGAAACAAAAGGTCAACTTCCAACATGGCTTTCACCTGTACAAGTAAAAGTAATTCCTGTAAATCCAGAATTCCAAGGAGAATATGCCAAAGAAGTAACTGAAATGTTAAAAGAACATGATATTAGAGCGGAATTAGATGACCGTAATGAAAAACTAGGATATCGTTTAAGAGAAGCTCAAACAGAAAAAGTTCCATTCACATTAATATTAGGAGACCAAGAAAAAGAAAATGAAACAATAAGTTATAGATTGTTTGGTCAAAAAGATACAACTACAGTATCTAAAGAAGAATTTATAAAGTTAATAAAAGAAGAAATTATTAATAAAACAATTAGAAAATAATAAAAAACAAAGACTTTAGCGGATAATACTAAAGTCTTTTATAATGACTTGGCTAAAAATTAATAAAATAAAAATAATGACAAAATTCAAATTTATTGCTACAATTATATTAAGATGGAGAGGTTGATTATGAAACGTTTTAATAAAATATTATCAATACTAATTATTACGTCAGTTTGTATACTACCATTACATGTTAATGCAATTGATATAAAATTATCAACAACAAACAATACAGATATTTTAGGAAAGATTGAGTCAATTTATCCCAGTTATAATAATAAAGGACAACCAGATGGCTATCTATTCTTTTCCAATGGTAATTTAGAATTAATAAAGCATGACTTAGGAGAAAATGAAGTATACTACATAAAAAATGGTGATGCAACAACGGGTATAGAAGTAACAGAAATATGGAATGGTAATTCTAAGTACGAAGTAAAAGGAGAAACCGATCTTTTAGTTACGGCAGTAGATTCTACTACTGGTAAAACTATATTTGAAAGACAATATGGCGGCTCTGGTAGCGAATGGATCGATAGAGCCTTTAAAAGTTACGACGAATCTGGCAAACATGATGGATATTATATATCACTATGGACCTCATCAATCAATACTTCAACTGGCTATGGTGACGTTTTAATTAAATATGACTTAAAAGGCAATCTTGTATTTGAAAAAAATATAACTGATTTTCATAACGATTTATATACACATGAATTTGACGGCGAACCTTGGTCTGGACTAATATATATAAAAAATGGAAAATATGATTCAACATTTGAATATAATGAATATGAGTCAATAATATATAGATATAATGATGATGAAGACTTATTTGAAATAGAAACAGACTATGTCATAAATAAAATGAATCTAAGTTATACAGCTACCGGGGAAGTAGATGGTATCATTGTTATAGGAACAGATTATGAAAATGAATATTTTGCCAAGTATGATTTATCAGGTAAAGAAGTATTTAAAAAGACAGTTCCAGGCTATGAACAATTTACTATAAAAAGTAGTCATCTTCCAAATGGTACATATGACGGTTATATAGTAAGTGCTTTAGATACTGAAACATTTGGAAGTGCTATTTTAAAGTACGATTTACAAGGTAACCTAATAATGGAAGAAATTTATGATGAAGATGAAACATATTTTGTTAATTATGCTTTAAATAGTTATGATACTACTGGAACTCAGAATGGAATTATACTTATATCAAGAGGAGCAGATGGAATTGCTCAGCTAAACTTTATATATCCAGTCTTTGCCATTGCTAAACAAGTAACTGAAGAAGGACAAATCGCAGTAGACGCAACAAGTGCGATACCGGGTGAAGAAATAAAAGTAAATGTTACTCCAAAAGCTGGATACACTTTAAAAAGAATTGTTGTTATGACTGAATCTGGCAAAGAAATAGAAGTAACTGATGATGGAACCTTTATAATGCCAGAAGGTAAAGTAACCGTTACAGCAATATACAATAAAATAGCCAATCCTGAAACAGTATCAGCTTGCTACATCGTTCTTGGAATAATACTCCTAATTTCTATTGGTACACTAATAGTTAACAAACAAAAAACTGTTAAAAATAACTAAAAAAATAAAGGTCAAGAAGAAGATGAAAAAATCTTCTTTTTCTTTGTCAATTTTTTGTAAAGTACTAAAAAACTTCAATCTTAGTCATTTACATTTTTCTATAACTTGGGTAATATATAATTAATCACTGGCAAATTGTGGGGAAAAGTGGGGGATTTCTATGTTTATAGGTGAATATCATCATTCTATTGATGATAAAGGAAGACTAATAATTCCTTCTAAGTTTCGTGATGATTTAGGCACAAAATTTATTATAACTAGAGGTATTGAAAATTGCCTTTTTGTCTATTCATTAGAGTCTTGGGAAAAAATCGTAAATAAACTAGAAACACTTCCATTTACCAAAAAAGATGCACGAGCTTTCATTCGTTTCTTTTTATCAGGTGCTAGTGAAGCAGAATTTGATAAACAGGGCCGTATTAATATTACCTCCCCATTAATCACTTATGCCAATATTACAAAAGAATGTGTAGTTATTGGCACAGGAGATAGGCTAGAAATATGGTCAGAAGAATCTTGGAATAATTTCTTCATTTCTGCTAAAGACAGCATGTCAGACATAGCCGAAAATTTATTTGAGAGTGTGAATTTATAATGGAAAAACATATAAGCGTATTACTAGAAGAATCAATTTCTTCCCTTAACTTAAACGATTCTAGTATTATTGTTGACTGTACACTAGGTTATGGAGGACACAGTAGTAACATCTTGGCAAGAATAAAAAAAGGGTACTTATTCGCCTTTGACCAAGATAGTGAAGCAATTCGGCATAGTACCGAAAGATTATCATCAATCGGTACTAACTTCACTATCATCAAAAGCAATTTTGTTAATTTAAAAGAAGAATTAGCAAAACAAAACATTTATAAGGTTGATGGAGTCCTATTTGATTTAGGAGTATCATCACCTCAATTAGATGACAAAACGCGTGGATTTTCTTATCACGAAGATGCTAGACTAGACATGCGCATGGATAAAGATAATCCCATCTCAGCATATGAGATCGTTAATAATTATACAAAAGAGGAACTGGCTAATATTTTCTACAAGTATGGTGAAGATAAATTTTCTAGAAACATAGCGAAGAAAATCGTTGAGTATAGAGAAAATAAATCAATAGAAACAACATTAGAATTAGTAGAAATAATTAAAAGCGCTGTTCCTATGAAGTTTAGAAAAGATAAACATCCAGCTCGTCAAATATTTCAAGCAATTAGAATTGAAGTAAACCATGAACTTGATGTAATAGAACCTGCCTTAGAACAAGCCCTATCAATTCTAAATGTTCATGGAAGGGTAGCAGTTATAACATTTCATTCCTTAGAAGATAGAATAGTTAAAAATTTCTTCAAAGAAAAATGTGCAATAGATCAAAAAGTACAAGGAATGCCTAATATACCAGATGAATATTTACCAGACTTCAAACTTGTTGTAAATAAAGCTATAGTTCCAACAGAAGAAGAACTAAAAAATAATTCCAGAGCAAGAAGTGCCAAACTTCGCGTTATAGAAAGAATAAAATAAGAAAGGTGATACGGTGAAAAAAGTTAAAAAACGAATCAAAATTTCAAAATTTGAAAAACTTTTGTATACTTTAGCGGTAACTTTACTAGTACTTTCACCAGTATCAATAGTTTTCTCAAAAGCAACTCTTTCTAAAATAAATTTTGAAGTTGAAAAAAAGAAAAACGATATTGAACTGCAAGAAAAAACTAATGAAAGTTTAGCAATGACAATAGATGAATTGGCTTCACTTACTAAGATTCAAGAAGTTGCAGAAGAACAAGGTTTGAGTTATAATAATGATAACATAAAAACAGTAACCGAAGAAAAATAGGAAGTGATTAAATGAAAAGCAAAAAGAAGGGAAATAATGTACGGTATTCAAAAACCATCATACTTTTTTCTCTTCTTTTGTTTGCTTTAATGATTGGAAGAGTTACGCAACTTGCCCTATCAAAAGAAATAGATGGTATTAACTTAAAAGAACTAGCTAGTAAAAGAACAACACGTACTCAAACACTAAGTGCAAAAAGAGGAAACATTTATTCAAAAGATGGCGAAGTCCTAGCCCAAAATGTCTCCGCATATAAACTAATAGCGTACTTAGATTCAAGCAGAACAACAAATAAAAATAATCCGCAACACGTTGTAGATAAAGAAAAGACTGCTGAAGCTCTAGCACCAATATTAAATATGGAAAAAGATGAAATATTAAAATATCTAAGTAAAGAAAACGTCTATCAAACAGAATTTGGTAGCAAAGGAAAAAATCTAACTGAACTGGTAAAAAAACAAATAGAAGATTTAAATTTACCAGGTCTTGGTTTTATAGAAAGCTTCAAGAGATACTATCCAAAAGGTACTTTTGCTTCGTACACCATTGGCTATGCAAAAACAACAACAGATGAAGAAACAAGTAAAGAAACAATTACCGGTGAAATGGGTATTGAAAAAGCATATGATAGTGTCTTAAAAGGAGAAGATGGCTACATTAAATATCAAAAAGACCTAAAAGGATATCAAATTGCTAATACTCCTGTTATTAAAAAGTCAGCAACTCAAGGAAAAGACATTTATTTAACAATTGAAAGTAATGTCCAATTCTTTATTGAACAGGCTCTAGCAAATGCCGATATAGACTATGATTTTGAATGGTTCCATATAACTGTACTAGATGCTAAAACTGGAGCAGTCCTTGGAACGTCTTCATCACCTTCATTTGATCCAAATACTAGAAATATCACTAACTACTTAGACTTATTTTTATCATCTCCTTATGAACCCGGTAGTACTATGAAAACATTTACCTATATGGCCGCTATGGAAAATGGTGTATACGATGGATCAGAAACTTATCAATCAGGTGTATACGTAACAAAAGATGGCACAGAAATTGGTGACTGGAACCGTGAAGGATGGGGAACTATAACCTTTGATAAAGGATATGCAATGAGTAGTAATACTGGTATTATAAATTTAATTAATCGCCATATGGATAGTATGATGTTACGCCAATATTTCAAAAAACTAGGTTTTGGTAAAAAAACAGGTATAAATCTACCAAATGAAAGCACTGGGAAATTAGACTTCAAATATGAAACAGAAATATTTAATGCTGGTTTTGGACAAGGAATAACAACAACACCCGTTCAAATGGTACAAGCAATGACTTCCTTAACTAATGATGGAGTATTATTAAAGCCATATATTGTTTCTAAAATCGTAGATTCTGAAACAGGAGAAGTGATATTAGAAAACAAAAAAAATACTGGCGAAAGAGTAGCTTCAAGCTTAACCGTTAAGAAAATGATTCAATTAATGGATGACTGTGTCAATGGCACTGGTAATACAGGTTCAGGCTTTAGATTAGATTCTGGAGAATTAATAGGAAAAACAGGAACATCACAAATAGCTAAAGAAGACGGAACTGGTTATTATACTAGTAAATATGATGTAATATCATCTTTTGCTGGAATATATCCAAAAAGCAATCCAGAATATATAATTTATGCAGCCGTAAAAAGACCAAGTAATGGAAGTCAAAAACCATTATCAAATGCTGTAAAAGAAATTATTGCGAATCTTTCGAAATACTATGGAACAGAAGAAAATACAGCCTCATCATTAAAGGTAAAAGAATTTGAACTAGATAATTATGTTAATAAAAAATTAGCTGATGCTAAAACAGAATTAGATTCAGAAGGAATAAAATATGTAGTTTTAGGAACTGGTAATAAAATAGTAAAACAGTACCCAGAAAAAAATAGCTTAGTGACTTCAGAAGACACAATTTATTTAATAACAAATGATAATAACTTAACAATTCCAAATGTAGTAGGGCTTTCATCAAAAATAGCAGCTTCTCTTCTTAAAGAACTAAATGTCAAAGTAGTACTAGAAGGTGTAGGCTATGTAACATCCCAGTCCATCCCAGAAAATACACCAATTACAGATGGCTTAGAAATAACCTTGACTTTAAATCCTAAATTTACACCTTAGGAGGAAAGCTATATGAAAGAAAATAATGATAAATTAACAAAAATACTATATATCGTAGTAGTGATAGCTATACTTTTAGGAACATTTATATATCATTTTCCAGAATTCAAAAAAATGATTAGTGACATAGATAATTTTATTAATATTGATGAGTATGACACAATAGTAGGAATAAAAATAGAATCAGGTCCAGAATTTTTATTAGTATCAAACAATGACAAAATAACTAATATTTTATATCTAAATTCGGCAGCAACTATTTTATATGATAAAGAAATAGAAAAAAACAACATAAAAACTTCTTTAGATAAGATTCTAAATATTTTAGAAGAAAAAGATTATTTACAAACTAAAAAGTTCACACTTGTAATGTATCCAGATAATAAAAATTATAATGAAATAAAAAGTATCATTAGTAAAGAGATTTTAATTAATGAAGAAAACAAAACCTATCAAGACACCATAAATGAATATGAAATATCTGTGAGTACTGGTGAAAGCCAAATAAGAAGTATAATGAAATACTCATACATAATAATAAGTGAATACAAAAATGAAAAACTAAATGAAGGCATTACTAATCGAATGACTGAAGAGGAATCCCTTTTAGCAGCTAATAAAGTATATGAAAAATTACTAACTTATGCACTTGACGTAGAAAATCAAGAAATTAATTCAAAAGTTTTATTAATCGAAACTATACCAGCTAACTCAGATTTAACTATTTATCCTTCTAGTGAAAGCTGGTATTACATAAAAAATCATCAAGTTTATGCATATATTAATTTTACAGGCTTAACAGATGACTATGAATTCTGTTATAATGGTAGTATAGAAAAGATGAAAAGAGGAAATTGCTCATGAAAAAGACCGTAACGACTCGCAATTGGATAATTGTAACATTATGTATTACTATTATTTTTATGGCTATAGGATTTGCCATACTTTCAATGCAATTAGAAGAAAAAAGTAATACAGAAGCCGTTCATGATACATCGTTCGTTACTATAAATCCTAGAACTCCAGTCCAAGGAGGAACAAAAGTCCCAACATCAACTGCAAATATTACAAACTCTGGTCAAACAATTAACTTTGAATTTCAATTATATGCACCAAGCGATGAAATAAGTTATCGAATAACTATTAAAAATCAAGGAACTATAGATGCCGAAATAATTAACTTAGTTGAATATCCTGACTACTTAAATAACAAAGTATTAGCTCAAAGCATTTACCCAGTTGAAGTAAAACATAATAATATCATTGGTAAAGTACTATCACCTGGTGAAGAAACAGAACTTAATGTCGCAGCAACATTTAACTACAATGGTCAAGCACAACCTATTAAAGTTCCATATCAAATAACAATATTAACAAAAAGTCCTAATACCTAAAACTGGAACTACCCAGTTTTTTTCTTTTTCTAAAGGTTAGTGTAAAGAGTTTTGGGGGAGAAAGTTAAGAAAGTTGAGTTTATAATAAAT
>CAVKYO010000051.1:0-8882 GCA_963660495.1 Acidaminococcus fermentans | reverse complement strand
AATAATAAGTGAAAATGTCTCTATTTTATTGTAAAATACCTTTTTGTCATTTGTAAAAATGAGAAGGAGGTATTTTTTGGATGTAAACAAGGCCTATATTGTTTTAAATGACGGCTACTTTCCAGATGAAGATACATTAGGACATATAAAAGATTTATTCTACATTCCAACAACTGTATCAAACGGAAGAAAAACTCAACTAAAAACATATGAAATACCTTCATATGTAGAATTTGTAGACAGTCTGCCAAGAATACCGGGATCAGAAAAAATAGACTATCAAAATCTAGAAAAAGATGCCGAAATAAAATTAGCAACAGAAAACAAAGTAAAAGTAAAATAAAAAAGTAAAAGAATAAAAGGATAAATTAGGAGTTGAAGTTTTTATGGGAACAGGTATTTTTTTTCCAATTTGTGCTATTCCGTTTTCTATTTTAATAAACGTTCTTTTTCTCAAAAAGAAACATGCCAATAATTATGAAACAAAGATTTATAAGATATTAATAATATTAAATTTTATAGGCCTTATATTGGAATTGTTATGTACTGTTGGATCTCTAATATATAGTCAGCATCCCATTATAGCCAATGCAATTTATAAAACATATTTAATTTATTTAATTAGTTGGACTGGATTATTTACATACTATGTATATAAAATTTCAATAAATAAAGAAACTAAAAAAATATAAAAAGTCAGGAGACTTAGAAAATTATGCAGTAGAAGTACATTCATTAAAAAGTGATTGTAAGTACTTAGGATTTACAAAATTAGCTAATATTAGTTTCTTACATGAATTAAAGAGTAAAGATAAAGATAAGGAATATGTAGATAAACATTTTAAAGACTTAGAGGAAGCAAAAGATGTAGCTGTTAAAATTATGAGAGATATGTAACTTCATTTTTGGAGTTACTTTTATTTCCGTTTGTAAATAATTAGAAAATATGCTATATTAAGAAAAAGAATAATTGACTAAACATTCTATAAATATTATCATTATATAAGAGGTGCAATATGTATTACAATAGAAAAAAATATCTAATTAAAAACTTAGTAACAATAACATTTATACTTTTAATTGCTATTGTCGCAACACATAGTATTTACTATAAATATACAGAAGCAAGAAATGTAGAATATACATCTGATTCATTAGAAATAGTATTTCACGATAAAGAAGGAGCTGAAATTAATCTAGTTGATCCATCTCCTGTAACAGATGCCATTGGTCTATCATCTAAAGCCTACACATTAACTATAAAAAATAACCTAGTAGAGCCAGTGACCTATCAATTAGTCTTAATAGATAACTTAGAAAAAATAATAACAGATTATTGTGAAATCTATCAAGTTCCAAAAGAATTACTAAAAGTATCAGTAAAAGAAGATTCAAATAAAAATAATGTTTATAATCTAACAGATTTAGAATCAGGTATACTCGCAACAGATACAATTAAAGCCCTAGGAGAAAAAGATTATTCAATAAGGATTTGGATTACTAATAATACAGGCGTAAGTTTAGCAAATAATCTTCACTACCATGGAATTATAAAAGTACTAGAAACAACAAATGAAGAAAGTAAGGAGTAAAAATATTATGGATATAGATTTAACACTTTTGCATAGTCAAACTGTAAAAGAAGTAGATATAACAAATTCTTATACTATACCAAGTAACTACTTTGAAAATACCTCAGTCCTAAAAATAGAAGATATCAAAGTAGAAGGTAAAGTATATATGAATGCATCAGAAGATGATGAAGAAGAGTTAACAGATTATATAGAAGCCAGTATAAAAGGAGATATTATTCTTTCAGATTCTATTTCCTTGGAGCCTGTTTCTTATCCTGTTTCTATCGAAATTAACGATATTTTAGACCAAAATTGCAAAAAAAACGAAAATACACTTGATATATTTCAATTTTTATGGGAAAATATTGTACTGGAAGTCCCATTACAATTTACGAAGGTTGAAGACTTAAGTAAGTTTCATGGAGATGGATGGAAATTAATCAGTGAAGAAGAACTAGTAAGTAATAATAATCCGTTTTCTGATTTATTAAAAGATTTTAAAGAGGAGTGATAATATGATGAAGTTAGACATTCAAATGTTTGCCGTTCCTTTCCGTAAAGTTTCTAAAACAAGAAAGAGAATGAGAAGAAGTCATAACGCAATGGAAATACCTGGCGTAAGTAAATGTCCAAGTTGTGGCGAAATGATTAAACCACATAGAGTATGTCCAAAATGCGGTAACTACAAAGGAAATAAAGTAGTAGAAGTTAAAGAAGCAGAATAATAGCTTCTTTTCTTTTTGACCAATTTATTTTATAATATACTTGGTGAAGAAAAATGACTAAAACAACAAAAGATAACCTTCTAATAATATGTCCAAATCAAACAAAGACAAAAATATTAAAGGAGCTATCAAAAGAACAAAAACTAATTAATATAAAATTCATGACTAAAGAAGAGTATAAAAAAATATACTATTTCTCATATGATGATAAAACACTTTTCTATCTAATAAAAAAATATAACTACAATATAGATGTCACAAGAGTATATATAAATAATTTATATGTAATAGATGAAAATAAAACATATAAAAGTCCTAAACTAAACTTCTTAAAAGACTTAAAAAAAGAATTAATAAAAGAAAGACTATTAATCTACAATAATACTTATAAAGAATATCTTAAAACAAAAACCATCATTGTAAAAAATGAATATAACCTAGAAAAATATGAAGAAGAAATGTTAGGTATAAAAGAAGACTATGTACCAGAAAAAACTATAAGTTCACCAGTGACGGAATGTAATACCTTAGAAGAAGAAGTTAATCAAGTCTGTCTAGAAATAATAAACCTTCTAAAAAAAGGTGTTGATATAAATAAAATATATCTAACAAATGTCTCTAATGATTACCTATATACCATAAAAAGTCTTTTTTCATTCTATCATATACCTATAAATATAAATTTTAACTATTCAATTTATAGTACTAAGGTAGTAAAAGATTACCTAAATACAAAAGAATTAGACTTAGAAAATAAAGATAAAAAAAGTATCAATAAAAAACTTATTAATATCCTATCAGACTTAAGTTTCTTGGATGAGTCCTCTAAAGAATATAAAATACTTTTAATTGACAAACTAAAAAATACTTTCACAACACCAGTTAAATTAAAAAATGCCGTTACTATAAAAGACTTATATAAAGAAACATTTAATGATGATGAATACGTCTTTGTACTAGGATTTAATCAAGATGAATTACCTAAAATGGAAAAAGATATTTCATATATCACAGATAAAGAAAAAGATGAAGTATCACTATATAAAACAGAATATCTAAACAAACGTAATAAAAATAACTTAGTTTATATCTTATCAAATATTAAAAACTTATACTTATCATATAAACTAACTTCACCATTTAAAAGTTACTACAAATCAAGTTTAATTACTGATCTTTCTCTAGATATAATAAAACCTAAAACAGACTCATATAACAGTTCAAACATATATAACGAACTCCGACTAGCAACATATCTAGATTTATACCATTTATACGGGGAAAAGAATAAAGACCTATCAAAACTATATACTCACTACCAAATACCTTATAAGACCTATTCTAACGCCTTTACAGGCCTTAATAATGATGAGTATCTAACCAATTTACCATATCCATTAAAACTATCATATACATCCCTTAATGCCTATAGTGAATGTAAATTTAAATACTATATAAGACACGTCTTAAAACTAGAACCATATACTGATACTTTCCAAACCTACATTGGATCAATGTATCATTACATATTATCAGTATATAAAAAAACAAACTTTAACTTTGAAGAAGAATATCAAAAATACCTAGAAAAAAGAGACCTTTCCTTAAAAGAAAAACTACTTTTAATTCGTATCAAAAAAGATCTTTTAAAACTAATAGATATCCTAAATAAACAAGATTTAATAACTGGCTATAATGATGCTTATTATGAAAAGAAAATAGATATAGACTTAAAGAAAAAAGTATCGGTAATCTTTACTGGTAGTATCGATAAAATAATGTACTATCAAAATATTGAAGATACATACTTTTCTATAATCGACTATAAAACTGGTAGTATTGATACCCATATAGAACCAATGAAATATGGACTACATATGCAACTTCCAGTATACCTATATCTAATTCATTACTCTAAAGCTATTAAAAGTCCAATATTTACAGGAATATATTATCAAAACATTTTATTTAATTATCCTACTTGGAGTAAAGACATTGAAAAAGTCAAAAAAGATCAATATCTTTTACAAGGATATTCAACAGATGATATTTCCATATTAAGTAGATTTGATTCAACCTATGAAAAAAGTGAATATATTAAAAGTATGTCCTATAACGAAGAAAAAGGTTTTGGAACATATGCCGCCAAAAAAGTCTTATCAAATGATACTTTATACGATTTACTAGACTATACTAAAAACTATATATCCAAAGAAACAGATAATATCTTATCATCAGACTTTACTATTAATCCAAAAGTATATTCTAATGTTAATATATCTTGTGCCTTCTGTTCCTTTAAAGATATCTGTTACATGAAAGAAAAAGACTTAGTCTACTTAACAAAACAAGAAGATTTATCCTTTTTAGGAGGTGATGAATAATATGGCCTGGACTCCCGAACAATTACAAGCAATAAACGAAGAAGGTAAAAACATCATAGTTTCAGCCGGAGCTGGATCAGGTAAGACGGCAGTTTTAACTGAAAGAGTAATTAGAAAACTAAAATCCGGTATTCATATTAATGAATTACTAGTTCTAACATTTACCAATGCCGCTGCTGCTGAAATGAAAGAACGTATTAGAAAAGCCATTAATAAAACTGAAGGACTTGAAAATGAAGCTAACTTAATAGATGGTGCCTATATCACAACCTTTGATTCCTTCTCTTTATCCATGGTAAAAAAATATCATACTAAACTAAATGTAAGTAATAATATCAAAATAACAGATGATGTCATTATAAATATTGAAAAAAATAAAATATTAGACGAAATATTTGAAGAAAATTACTTATCACCAACTAAAAACTTTACTAATTTAATAAAAGACTTCTGCTTAAAAGATGATAAAGAATTAAAAAATTACATTCAAAATATCTATAAAAAAATAGAATTAAAATATGAAAGAAAAGAATATCTAAATACATATATTGAAAAGACTTACTCTAAAGAAAATATTGATAATTATCTAAATGAGTATTTAAAATATATTGATTCCTATCGTGAAAATATAAAAGAATTATTAATATCTTTAAACGACTATTTTGATGGCACCTATGTAACTAAAGTAGAAGATACTCTAAGTAAATTTTTAAACGCCACAACTTATGAAGAAATTTGTGCATCCCTTGACTTTAAACTTCCTGCTGTACCAAGAAATAGTGAAGAAGAAGGTAAAAATATAAAATCAACTATTTCATCATTATTAAAAGAAGTAAAAGAACTATTAATATATGAAACATCAGAAGAAATAAAAGAAGAAATCCTATCTACTAAGTCAAATGCTGAAGTAACAATTTCTATTTTAAAAGAACTAGATAAACGTCTTTCTAAATATAAAAATGAAAATGAAGTATATAATTTTACAGATATAGCTCAATTAGCTATAAAAGTAGTAAAAGAAAATGAAGACATAAGAAAAGAACTAGTAGAAAGTTTTAATGAAATACTAGTAGATGAATATCAAGATACCTCTGATACTCAAGAATTATTTATTTCCTTAATTTCAAATAATAATGTCTACATGGTAGGTGATATTAAACAGTCTATTTATCGTTTTAGAAATGCTAATCCATATATCTTTAAAAATAAATATGATACATATCGTGATACAGATAAAGGTATAAAAATAGACCTAAATAAAAACTTTAGATCAAGAGAAGAAGTCCTATCAAATATCAATTTATTGTTTGATTTATTCATGGATGATACCATTGGTGGCGCTAATTATAAAGAGTCTCATCGTATGGTCTTTGGTAATAAAACTTATAATGAAGAAGGAAAGACTGACCAAAATTATGATTTAGATGTCTTAACTTATGAAATAGATAAAAACACATCGAACACAAAGGATGAACAAGAAATATTTATCATTGGTAAAGACATAATTGATAAAGTATCTTCAAATTATCAAATCTTCGATAAAGATACTGGAATTCTTAGAACAATAAACTATTCAGATATTGTCATACTTCTAGATAAAAGTAAAAACTTTGACTTATACAAAAAAATATTTGAATACTTACACATTCCTTTATCTATAGAAAAAGACTCATCCCTTCGTAAAGATCAAGATATTTTAGTAATAAAAAGTCTATTAAAATTTCTAATTTGCATTAAAGAAAATAATTATGACCAAGACTTCAAATATAGTTTTTTCTCCCTAGGCAGAAGTTTTCTCTTTAACTTATCTGATGAACAACTATATCATTACTATGTAACAAATACCATCAAAGAAAGTCCTATCTACTTAAAATGTTTAGAACTAGTAAAAAATATAGATGTAACACCAGCAGGAGAGTATATAAACTATATCCTAGATGAATTAGATTATGATAAAAAACTTCTAACATTAGGTGATATTTCATCATATCGTACTAGAAGAGAATATATCTATAATTTAGTAGAAGATTATGTCTCAACTGGAAATACTATTTATGACTTTATTACTTATTTAGAGGAAATATATAATAATGATTATGACTTAAAGTTTAAAATTAATACCTCAGGTTCTAATAGTTGTAAGATAATGACTATTCATAAATCCAAAGGACTAGAATTTCCAATATGTTACTTTGCTGGCTTCTTCGGTAGTTTTAACATAAGTGAATTAAAAGAAAAAATAGTTTATGACAATAAATACGGTATTGTTCTTCCTAAAGTAGATGAATATTATAAAGAAACAATAGTAAAAACACTCCTAAAAAGATCTGTTAAACAAGAAGAAATCTCTGAAAAAATAAGACTATTATATGTTGCGGTAACTAGAGCTAAAGAAAAAATGATTATTGTCATACCAGAACAAGAAGAAACTAGTGAAGTAAAAGATATAGTCCCAATATATGAAAGAAATAAATATAATAGTTTTCTATCAATTATGAAAAGTATATATACTACCTTACTACCATATATAATAAAAGTAACACCAGAATGTAGTAAAGATTATCAAAAAGTATCATCTCTAAGTAATGAAGAAGAACTTTTAGAAAAAGAAGATACTATAAATGTAGAAGAACTAGCTTTACAAACGGAAACAGTCGAAGAAAGTCATTTTTCAAAAGAATCTCTTCATATCTTTACAGAAGAAGAAAACAAACTAATGGCTTTCGGTACAAAAGTACATGAAATCTTAGAAACTTCTAACTTTAAAGATCTAGACTCAATAGAAGATGAAACAATTAAGAAAAAAGTCTCTTCATTTATAAAGTCTGATTTAATAAAAGATAATATCAATTATCCAATGTATAAAGAGTATGAATTCATTTATGAAGAGAATAATAATATTGCTCACGGAATAATTGACTTATTAATAGAAAGAGAAGATAAGATGATTATTATTGACTATAAGTTAAAAAATATTAATGATGAAAACTATGATAAACAGTTATCTGGCTACCGCAAAGTAATAGAAGAAAAGACTAATAAACCAGTAGAATGTTACTTATATTCAATATTAGATGAAGTATATAGAAAAGTATAAAATAACTAAGATACAGGAGAGATGTATATGAATATAATTTTTATGAGACATGGTGAAGCTACTGATAACGTTAAAGGACTAATTTCAGATAAAGAAATATACCGGTCTATCTTAACTGCTTCTGGCATTAAAACAGTAGAAGAATCTATTAAAGAATTACCAAAAGTAATAGATAAGATCTACGTCTCTCCTTTACCTAGAACTATTGAAACAGCACACTTGGTTTATAAGAAGTATAAAGATAGTAAAATAATAATTGAAAATAGAATTCGCGAACTAAATTATGGAAAATATTCAGGTCAAAAAAATAATGAAGATCTTGATAACACTAGAATAAGACAAGCAGAAGGAGACTATTTCATAAGACTAGGTTCATCTGGCGAAAATAGATTTGAAATAGAAAAAAGACTATCAGAATTTTTAAATGATGTATATAATGACAATTCTTCAAAAGATACAATACTAGTAATTTCACATGGCTCAGTTACTTCATACATGAAAAGAATTTTAAATATAAAAACATCACATCTAAAAACAGGGAAAATAGAAGAGTTTAATAATGTTGACTTCTCTAATCTTTTTAAACATATAGAAAAATTAAATAGTATTAGAGATAAATTAAAAGACTAAAGAAATATGGAGATATTAAAAATGAAAAAATATAATGTAATTGTTGTCTTTGACAAAGAGCTAAAACAAATCTTAATGTGCAAACGAACTAAAGAGCCATATAAAGATATGTTCAATTTAGTTGGTGGCAAAATAGAAAAAGAAAATGATGGTTTAAATGAAGCCTACAGAGAATTAGAAGAAGAAACAAATATAACAAAAAGAGATATTACTCTAGTACATTTTATGAATATTGAATACCTTAAGTTTAACAAATCAATAGAAGTATATTATGGAATACTAAATAATGAAGTAGAATTAGTAGAAGAGGTTAACAAACTTACTTGGCAAAATATTAATGATAATTTCTTTGATGTGAAAAAATATGCCGGAGAAGGAAATATTGGCCATATAATAGAAGAAATTAAAATAAGTATGAATGTTAGTGTAAAGAGTTTTGGGGGAGAAAGTTAAGAAAGTTGAGTTTATAATA
>CAVKYO010000050.1:0-6672 GCA_963660495.1 Acidaminococcus fermentans | reverse complement strand
AGAATAATATGACAAATTATACTAGTAAGTTAGAAGATACAGTCTTTTGTAATGATAGGACGTTGTATTCAGGTTCTTTGATAAGTAAAGATACTGACGCTGGTACTAGTAGATCAGAATTCAGTGCTTATAATAGAAACTATAGTACGTATAAACCAAGTGTAGTATGTTCAAATGAGAGTAGGGACGGCTTTACAGTTTCGACATCGTCTGGCGGAAATGGAAAGTTAACTTATCCAGTAGGATTAATAACAGCAGATGAGGTGCTACTTGCAGGTGGATATCTCATGAATTCAAAATATTATTTATATACTGGCCAACGGTACTGGGCCTTGTCGCCTTCTTACTTCAACTGCCGCGACGGCTATGCTTACGGCTTCGCCGTCTATTCGGACGGGGCCCTGAACGACTTCAACGGCGTCGGCGACGCCGGCGGCGTGCGTCCCGTCGTTTCACTTGCACCTGGGACCAAGACATCTGAGGGAGTTGGTACTGTAGATGATCCGTACATAATTGATTAGGTTTGAGTATGGTCCCAAACCTGAGTCCTGAACAAACGCTGCGAAAACCCTTTAGCAGCGGGAAAAAGCAATAAATAAAGAGATAAATAAAGGAAGTTATAAATGTTAATATAGAAAGTCATAAATATGTCAAAGTTAAAATGTCATAACTTTGCACTATTTATGGCTCTTTTTGATATACTTACAATATCTCATAATAGAAGGAGTTGATGTAAGCATGAGAAAAGATATAACAGTAGAAAAAATAACAAAACGAGGTGAAAAAATGAACAAATCAGCACTTGCTAAAGGTACAAGATATTCACCTGGTGATGGTAGTTTTACTAATCCATATGTAATTGAAGAAGATTGAAAATATATGAGGTAAGAGTAATCTTACCTTGTATTTTGGAAAAATGTGTAATTTTTAGTGTTTAAATGTCGGAAAAATGTGCAAAATAGCACTTGAAATATATGGAATTTTGTGATGTTGTTAATTTATGGTGATATATATGAAACGTTTAAGAAGAAAAATTGATGATTTTTTAATAGAATGGAAAAATTGTAAGGATAAGCTTCCTTTGATTGTAAAAGGTGCTAGACAGATTGGAAAAACAAACGCTATTAGGAACTTTGGTGAAAATTGTTATGAAACTTTTATAGAAATTAACTTTGTTCTTGAACCAGAATTTAAAACGATATTTGCAAGGACATTTAATGTTGATGAAATAATTAAGGAAATAACAATGAGAAGACCAGAAATTATTTTAAAGCCTAATAATACTTTGATATTTTTTGATGAAATGCAAGAATGTGTAAGTACGGCTACATCTTTGAAATCATTTAGAGAAGATGGCAGGTATGATGTTATATGTTCAGGTTCACTTATGGGAATAAATTATAAAAAAATTGAATCTAATAGTGTTGGAAACAAACAAGATTATGTAATGCATTCAATGGATTTTGAGGAATTTTTATGGGCTAAAGGTTACCAAGAAAGTCAAATTGAAGATTTATATAAATGTATGAAAGAATGTATTCCTTTAATCGATACACAGTATGATGTTATGATGAATAATTTTAGAGATTATATGGTACTTGGTGGTATGCCTGCAATTGTATTTAATTATATAGAAAATAAGAATTTTTCTGGTGTTTTAAATATGCAAAGGCAAATACTTCTTGATTATGAAGAAGATATTACAAAATACGCTAATGGATTAGATCAAGGTAAAATACTTGCATTTTATAAAACTATTCCAGTATTTCTTGGAAATGAAAATAAAAAATTTCAAATATCAAAAATTACAGATGGAGCTAGAAATAGAGAGTATGTTGGAGTTATGGACTGGCTAGAAAGAGCTGGAATAATTAATGTTAGCTATTGCCTTGATGAATTGAGTCTTCCATTAAAAGGCAATTATAATCCAACAAATTATAGAATATATTTTGGAGATACTGGATTGTTAATTGCCTCTTTAGATGAAGAGGCTCAAAATGATTTAAGAAAAAATCAAAACTTTAATACATATAAAGGAGCAATATATGAAAATATTGTTTCCGATATGTTAGTTAAAGCTGGGTATGATTTATATTTTTATAAAAATGAAAAAGGAACAGTTGCAATGGATTTCTTTATAAGAGATAAAAATTCACTTGTTCCTGTAGAAGTAAAAGCTAATGATAATTCTACTGTTTCACTTAATAATTTAATTGATAGTGATAATTATAAAGATATTAAATATGGAATTAAACTTTGTAATAAGAATATAGGATTTAATGGTAAATTTTATACTTTTCCTTATTTTATGACTTTTTTATTAAAAAGATATTTGAATGAGACTAAGTAATTATTTTTGAAAAGTACTTGAAATATTCTTATAAATTTACTATACTATGTTTATATTTTTTAAATGTTATTAGTAGTAGTAACAATTCTTTCATATTAAAGAGAGCTTATGTTGGGTGAAAATAAGTATATGAAATTTTGTGAACTTGACTAATTTGTAATATGTTGGGTAAGACCATTATATCTATTAAGCTGCATAGTTTACTATGAAGTAAGGTGGTACCGCGAATTAATTCGTCCTTATGTTTTAGGACGAATTTTATTTTGGAGGAATATATATGGAAGAAATAATTTTGTTTATAGCTTGTTTTATAGTTGTATTTATTTGTTACCAGGTTATTTTTATTATACCTATGAAGAAGTATAGAAAGAGTAAGAAAAATGGTAAAAAAAAGAAAATTAAAGAAAAGAAGGAACTGGCTGAGATAAGGTTTTTGGTTACTAAGTATAAACTTGATTTAGATAAGGTTAATTATAATAAACTGTTATTGGTAGTTTCATTAGTTTCATCTTTTGATATTACTTTGATAGTTACTATTATTACTTTATTTGATAGTTATCTGGTATCTTTTTTACTGGCGGCTGTATTAGTTTTACCTATTGTTATGATAAGTTACTGGTTAGTATATAAATTTTATGAGAAGAGAGGAATGATTAAGAATGTATAATTTTAAAGAGATAGAGAAAAAATGGCAAAAGTTTTGGGAAGAGAATGAGTGCTTTAAAGCTACTGATGATTTTAGTAAGAAGAAATTTTATGCTTTGGTAGAGTTTCCATATCCATCTGGTGTTGGTATGCATTTAGGACATATTAAAGCTTATTCTGGATTGGAAGTTATTTCTAGAAAAAAAAGAATGGAAGGTTATAATGTTTTATTTCCTATTGGATATGATGCATTTGGACTTCCTACTGAGAATTCAGCAATAAAACAAAATATTCATCCTAGAGTTTTGACTGATAGAAATATTGAAGTATTTGCTGGACAATTAAAGAAAGTTGGTTTTTCATTTGACTGGTCTAGAGTTATTGATACTACAGATGAAAAATATTATAAATGGACTCAATGGATATTTTTAAAGATGTTTGAAAAGGGGCTTGCTTTTAGAGATAAGACACTTGTTAATTATTGTCCAAGTTGTAGAGTAGTTTTATCTAATGAAGATTCACAAGGTGGTAAATGTGATATTTGTCATTCACAAGTTATTCAAAAAGATAAAGATGTTTGGTATTTAAGAATTACTGAGTATGCAGATAAATTACTTGAAGGTTTGAAAGAGGTTGATTATTTACCAAATATTAAGTTACAACAGGAAAATTGGATAGGTAAATCTACTGGTGCTTATGTTAATTTTAAAGTTAAAGGAATTGATGAAGTATTAAAAGTTTATACTACTCGTCCTGATACTTTATATGGAGCTACTTTTATGGTTGTTGCTCCTGAACATAACATTATTGATGATAATAAAGATCTTGTTAAAAATATGGATGAGATTATTGCTTATAGAGAAGAAGCTAAGAAGAAGACTGAGTTTGAAAGAGTTCAACTTGCGAAAGATAAGACTGGTGTTAGAATAGATGGATTAGTAGCGATAAATCCAGTTAATGATAAAGAAATTCCTATTTATATATCTGATTATGTAATGATGGGATATGGTACTGGTGCTATTATGGCTGTTCCTGCACATGATACAAGAGACTATGAATTTGCTACTAAGTTCGGTATTGATATTGTACCAGTAATTGATGGTGGAGATGTTTCAAAAGAAGCTTATACTGGAGATGGAGTACATATTAATTCTGATATCTTAAATGGTTTAAATAAAAAAGATGCTATTGAAAAAATAATTGAATATTTAAAAAATAAAGGTTTAGGAGAAGCCGCTGTTCAATATAAGATGAAGGACTGGGCTTTTAATAGACAAAGATACTGGGGAGAACCAATACCTATTGTTCATTGTGAATACTGTGGTGATGTTGCAGTTCCATATGATGAATTACCTTTAAAATTACCTGAAGTTACTAATTTTGAAGTTGGTACTGATGGTGAAAGTCCATTGGCTAAGATAGAAAGTTTTGTTAATTGTAAATGTCCAAAATGTGGAAGAGATGCTAAAAGAGAAACTGATACTATGCCTCAATGGGCTGGATCCAGTTGGTATTTCTTAAGATATATTGATCCTGATAATGATAAAGAATTTGCTTCTCGTGAAAAACTTAATTATTGGATGCCAGTAGACTGGTACAATGGTGGTATGGAACATGTTACTAGACACGTTATTTATTCTAGATTTTGGTATCATTTCTTATATGACTTAGGATTAGTTCCTACTAGTGAGCCATATAAAAAGAGAACTGCTCAAGGTTTAATTTTGGGACCTGATGGAGAAAAGATGAGTAAGTCTCGTGGTAATACAATTGATCCTAATACTATAGTTGATGAGTATGGGGCAGATGCTTTAAGAACTTATGTATTATTCATGGGTGAATATGGATTAGAAGCTCCTTGGAATGATCAAGGTGTTAAAGGAATTTGTCGTTTCTTAGACAGAGTATATAGATTAATTGATAGAGTTGATAGTAAGGCTGATTCTTATAGTACTAAATTTGAAAGTATTATTAATAAGACTATAAAGAAAGTAACTGAGGATATAGATAGTATGAAGTATAATACAGCTATATCAGAATTAATGAAGTTAGTTAATGAATATTATACAGTTGATAGTATTACTAAGGCTGATTATACTGTGTTATTAACTTTACTTTATCCTTTTGCTCCTCATGTTACTGAAGAGTTAAATGAAAAACTTGGTAATAAGGCAATTTGTTTATCTTCTTGGCCTACATATGATGTTAGTAAGACAGTAGATTCTACTAAAGAAATTGCTGTTCAAGTTAATGGTAAGGTTCGTGATACTATAACTATTAGTATTGATGAAGATGAAGATGTAATAAAAGAAAAAGCAATGGCTGCTTCTAATGTTTTAAAACATATTGAGGGTAAAGAAATAGTTAAGGTTATAGTTATAAAAGGTAAAATTGTAAATATTGTTGTTAAATAGGGAATTTATTTCTCTATTTTTTTGCTTTCTTTCTTAGAGTGTGCTATAATAAGCGCTAATCAGGAGGTGTATGTTACACATGGGTGATGAAGGTAGAGAACTTGTATCATATTATTTAGGTGAAATTGGTGTTGAACCTGAATTTATTATTCGTGAATCTTTTTTAGGCTATAAATGGCGTAAGGAAAGAGGAAAACTTTATGGAGTAGATTTAGATTTACCTACTAAGTTAATTAGAATATATTATGAACTAAGTCAGGATGATATTACTTTTGATAAGTTAAAAAAGGCTTTTATTAATAAATATATTAATAATGAAAGTAAACTAGAAAATGTTCATACTAAAGAGGAAGTAAAAGGATTAAAAAAGATGTATGAATACGTACATTCAGCTGAAATTGAAGACGACTTTGATGTTTATTCCTTACTTGATTTACATAGAGCCTTATTTTCTTATGCACCTTTTCCTGAATACGCAGGTGTTATTAGAAATCATCCTGTTTATTTACCTGGGGCTGGTGTTGAACTTTGTGATTGGAGATTTATTAGAAGAGAATTAAATTTAATAGATGAAGATGTTCATTATTTACGTAGTATTGCTCCGGAGATAAAGGCTTTACGAGATACGACACAAATGCTTGCTTATTTAGATTGCTGTGTTGAATTAAATTGCAGGTTAATAAAAGTTCATCCTTTTAGAGATGGTAATGGTAGAACAGTTAGAGCTTTTACTAATAAATTATTGGAAGATGTGGGATTACCACCTATATATATACGTGAAAGAGAAAGAGAAGAATATCATAAAGCTATGAATTTAGCTATTAATGAAGATGATTTTACGGATATTAAGAACTTTTATAGATATAAAGTTTGCGATTCTATTGTTGAGTTAGATATTAATGAAAGAGTAAGTAGTCGTAATAAAGCAACACAACGTGTTTATATTAAAAAGAAACCTGATAATAAGTAAATTTTTAGACAAAATTATCATATTTAGAATTGTATAATTTTCTTGGTGATATGATGAAGGTTAAAATATTTGACTTAGAAGATGAAAAAGATTTAGAAAAAGATATTAATGATTTTATTTCGGGAATGACAGGGGAAATTATTGATATTAAGTATCAAGTTAGTATTGGTGTTTTTAGTGAAGAACAAATATTTTGTTTTTCAGCAATGGTTGTTTACACAGAGTGAGACCCTTTTATCAATGTTATTAACTTAAGAGATATTTTTATATAATGTATCTCTTTTTTTGTTTAG
>CAVKYO010000049.1:0-10114 GCA_963660495.1 Acidaminococcus fermentans | reverse complement strand
TTTCACTTGCACCTGGGACCAAGACATCTGAGGGAGTTGGTACTGTAGATGATCCTTTTGTTGTTGAATAAGATTAATTTTAAGGAAAGGTTTCTTTCCTTTTTATGTCGAATTAAGTCGAACGAATATTTTGACAGGTTTTGTCGAAAATGTAGATAAAAATTCCTTTTCTACTTATATTATAGTAGAGAGGTGGATTCATGTTAGAAATGGATTTTGGTGTTGTTAAAGGGATGACTATAGTAAAGTTAGAAGGGGAATTAACTAGTAATACCTTTTATAAGTTTAATGAAGAAGTTGACTATTTGTTATATGGTCAGGGTATGCATTACTTTGTATTTGACTTTAAAGATGTTAATAATATTGATGAAAATATATTTGATAAAATACAAAATAAAATAATAGAAATATTTTTAAACTATGGGAAAGTAGTTATATATGGTATTAAGAATGTATTTAAAAATATTAAAGATAATAGACTTATTTATGTAAATGATGAAATAGAAGCATTAAAATGTTTTAGTATATAAGAGAGGAGAATATGGAAGAGTTACTAAATTATGAGGGTTTAGTATATAGTATTATTCAAAGATATACAAATTATTTTGATAGAGATGATTTGTATCAAGTAGGAATGATTGGACTAATTAATGCGTATCATAATTTTGATAGTAGTCAAGATACTAAGTTTTCGACTTATGCATATTATTATGTACTTGGTGAAGTTAAAAAATATGTGAGAGAATCGGGACTTGTTAAAGTATCGGGAGATTTAATTAAACTTAATCAAAGTATTGAAAAAGTTAGGGAACATATGAGTCAAAAATTAGGAAGAGAGCCAAGTATAACAGAAATATCTTTATTCTTAGAAGTAGATGAGAAAAAAATAGAAGAAGCTAGAGTTGCGATGTTAGATGTTAAAAGTTTAGATTATAGTTTTGAAGATGATGCAGCTGAATTTTATAACTCTGTTTCAATATTTGATAAAGAAACAGATCCTAGAGTTTTAGATTTAAAAAGAGAAATTTCAAAATTACCGAGAGAAGAAAAACATTTAATTTTAGCAAGATACTTTGAAGATATGACACAGAGTGAGGCTAGTCATGAACTTGGTATTAGTCAAGTACAAGTTTCTAGAAAAGAAGGGAAAATTTTAGAAAAATTAAGATGTAATTTATAAACTTAAGAGAAATCTTGAGTTTTTTTGTATTAATTTTTAAATACTGGTAAAAATATTACTGGTGATGTGATATGGATAAAAAAACATATAAAAAAATAGCAGATATGCATAAAGCAGAAGAAAATAGACTTGGTAACGCTATTATTGCTTTTATTGTAGGTGGTTCTGTTGGCTTAATTGGTGAGGCAATAATAGAAGGACTGTGTTTCTTTTCTCATATATCTAGAACTGATGCTTCTACCTATATGATTATTATTATGATCTTTGTAGCTAGTTTATCTACAGCTTTAGGATTTTTTGATATGTTAGTTACAAGGTTTAAAGCTGGTTTATTAATACCTATTACAGGATTTGCACATTCTATGACTAGTGCTGCACTTGATTATAGAAAAGAAGGTTTTATATATGGACTTGGTTCTAATATATTTAAATTAGCTGGATCAGTAATTTTATATGGAGTTGTTTCGGCTTGGTTTTTTGGAATGATTAGATTTCTTATAGGAGGGGGAACATGACATTTAAATATGAAAATGTTTATATAAAAGAAACTTCTACTGTAGCTGGTCCATATGAGAAAAAAGGACCTTTAAGAAAATATTTTGATAAGACTTATAATGATTTATATTTTGGGGAAGATTCTTGGGAAAAGGCAGAAATAAAATTAGTTAAAGATTGTTTGAGTTTAATGGTAAAAAAATCTGGAGTATTAAAAAAAGAATTTGATTTGGTACTAGCAGGCGACTTACTTAATCAAATTACGGCTTCTACTTATGGAACAGTTGATTATGGAAAAGGATTTATAGGTGTTTATGGAGCTTGTAGTAGTAGTGTTTTAGAAATGATAATAGCTTCTAATTTTATTGAAAATGGACAAGTTAATAATGCTTTATGTGTTGTATCTTCTCATAATATGAGTAGTGAAAAACAATTTAGAAATCCTACTGAATATGGTGCACCTAAACCTAGAAGTGCAACTTTTACAGCAACAGGTGCTGCGTCTATTTTACTTACAAATGAAAAAAGTGAAGTACGAGTAGAATCAGCTACGTTAGGAAGAATAATTGATATGGAAGAAAATGATCCTAATGATATGGGTAGAGTAATGGCACCTAGTGCTGTTGATACTTTAAAAAGACATTTTGAAGAAACGGGTAGAAATCCTGATTATTATGATTTAATTTTAACTGGTGACTTAGGTAGATATGGAAAAGATATTGTTAAAGATTATATGTTAGTTAAAGAAAATATGGATTTAAATGATAATTATAATGACTGTGGAGTTTTATTGTATGATTTAGAAAATCAAAAAGAGGTTTTAGCAGGTGGCTCTGGTCCTGTTTGTAGTGCTCTTGTTAATTATGGATATGTTTATAATCAATTGAAGAGTAAAAAAATAAAACGAGTTTTATTAGTAGCAACTGGTGCTTTATTTTCTCCAACACTTTTGTATCAAAAAGAAAATATTAATTCTATTGCTCACGCTATTAGTTTGGAGGTGGTGTAGTTGTTACTTATTAATTCATTTCTATTTTGTGGATTTATTTGTATGATTTCACAAATTATTCTGGATAATAGTAAATTAACACCTGGACATATTACAAGTATTTTAGTAGTACTTGGGGCATTCTTAGACTGTTTTAGTTGGTACGATAGTATAATTAAGGCAGTTGGTGGTGGCGCCTTAGTTCCAATTACTAGTTTTGGTCATTCTTTAATTCATGGTGCTTTAGCTAAAGCTAATAGTCAAGGACTAGTTGGTATTTTAATGGGGATGTTTGATTTAACAGCTACTGGTATTACTTCGGCTATTATATTTTCATTTATATTTGCTCTTATTTTTAAACCAAGAGATTAATTATTTTTAAATAATTATCTTTTTTTTTAAATATTATGATATGATATTATTGTAGAATAAAGTAGGTGAAATTAATGCGTTGTAACAGATGTGGATCTGAGAATAAAGATGGCAGTGTATTTTGTGCTTTCTGTGGTGGAAAGATAGCTACTAATGATAATAGTTTTAATGTGAGTAATCAAAAAAAAGTTACTAGTAAAGGTAATGATGGATTTACTGATGTCTTCAATGATAGTCATCTTATTTTAAATAATGTAAATACTGAATTTAATTCTACTGATGTTACTAATAATATGAGTGTATCTAATAATAATTTTAGTTCTAATATTAATAATTCTTCTAGTGATAGTTATCAAAATATTGGTGTTCAGAATAATACTAATCAAAATAGTGTAAATACTGGGTTTAATTCTACTGGTGTTTCTAATTATCAAAGTACTAATAATGTAAGTGTTAATAATCAAAACAATAATATTAATGATTTTAATAATTTAAATGGAAATGCTGCTAGTAATACTGGATTTGGATATGGGCAGTATAATCCTAATCAAAATTTAAATATTGGTACTATTCCTACTGGGAATAATAATAATACTTCGAAAAAGAAATTTAATAAACTTGGTATTATTGCAGTATGTGTTATAGCTGTTATAATTTGTGTTTTTGTATTTGATGTTCCTTCTTTACTTTCTGGTAAAAGAACTATAATGATTTATATGATTGGGTCAGATTTAGAGACTCAGTATGCTTCAGCAACTGCTGATATTGAAGAAATGAAATCGTCTGGTATGGATTTTGATGATGTTAATGTTTTAATTTATACAGGTGGTGCTAAAACTTGGTATAGTGAAGATGTACCTGATGATAAAAATGTAATTTTTAGAGTTACTAATTCTGGTCTTGAAAAGTTAGAAGAATATGATAAAAGTAGTATGATTGATCCTAACAATTTAACAGAGTTTTTAAATTATGGTTATAATAATTATAAGGCTTCAAAATATAGTTTAATTCTTTGGGATCATGGTGGAGGGCCTATCTATGGTTATGGTAAAGATGAAAATTATTTAGGTGCTTTAACTTTAGCTAAACTTAAACAAGCCTTAGGTAATAGTAGTTTTAGAAATAAAAAGTTAGAAATGATAGGTTTTGATGCTTGTTTAATGTCTAGTGTTGAAGTTGCGGATGCTTTATCAGATTATGCTGATTATATGATTGCCTCTCAAGAAGTAGAACCTGGTTTTGGATGGGATTATTCATTTCTTTCTAATGTTACAAGTAAGACAGATGTTGTTGATATGGGAATGTCTATTGTAGACTATTATGGTAAATATTATTCAACTTCTTATTCTACTAAAGGTATTACTTTATCATTACTTAATCTTTCTAAAATAGATGATGTAGAAGATAAAATTAATAATTTATTTAAAGATGTAGATGATAATTTAACAATTGATTATTCTAATGTTTCACGTACTAGAAACTCAGCTAAAGCATTTGGAAAAGTTAGTATTAATACTTCTTATGATTTAGTTGATTTATATGATTTAGTTGATAAAATGCCTAGTAAATATTCAAGTAAAGTAGTAGAGTTACAAAATGTACTTGATAGTTTTGTTGTACATCAGACTACTGATTTAGAAAGTACTTATGGAGTATCAATATATTTTCCATATGATAATAAAAAATATGTAAATGAATTAATTAATTTATATAAAGGATTTGGATTTGCTAAAGAGTATACGGACTTTATTACTAACTTTTCTTCTAAACTTACAGGTAGTAAGATGAGTAATTTTAGACTTAATGAAAATGTTCCTGAAGTTGAAAAAGATAATGTAGTTAGTGTTACTGTATCTAATGATGTTTTAGAAAATTATAGTTCGGCAAGTTATGTTATTTTTGAAAAGTCTGATAATAATTATTATATTCCTAGATATAAAGGTACTGATGTAGAAGTTTCTGGTAATACTTTTAGTACTACTGTTTCTAATAAAGGATTTGTTGCTTATGATGATACTGATACTGCTTATCTTACTGTGTTTGAGTCTGAAAAAGGAAAAGACTATGTTAAGTATTTAATTCCTTCTATACTTGAAAATTATGGTAATAATATTTCTGATAATTTTGAGATGAAGTCTGCTTATATTGAATTTGTTGTTGATAAAGATCATCCTAATGGATATATATCTTCTGTTGTACCATTGATTTCTGATGATGACTTAGTTGCTCCTAAGATAAGTTATGAACTTAAGGACTTTAAATTGGTACAATTATGGAATTTTGCTTATAAGATTTTTGATGATGTTGGTAATTATACAACTGAATGGGAAAGTTCTGGTAGTATGAATGGATATGAATTTGATTTATCTAAAAAGTTTGAGATAGAGTTTAGAGATTTAGATTCTAGTAAAGAGTATTATGTATTATTTTATATATATGATAGTCAGGGTAATAAATATACTACTAATGCTGTTAAAATTAATTTTTAAAAAATAAAGTCAACTGCTTTTAGTTGACTTTTGATATTTCTATTATTTTTTCCATGTCATCGTCTGTTGCGACAATGTTTTTATGGTCTTTATGACATTTTTCACATTTATAAAGTATTTTATATGTATCTTTATATTTTTCAATACCAGTAGGCTTTAATAGTCCTTTGCAAGGATTTTGCCTATCTCCTGGATTTATGTCTACATGTTTTGAATATAGACAGTATGGACAATGATCTCTAGCTGTATAGCCTAGAGGTTTTACTTCTTTATGACAGTTCTCACAAGTAAAACTTTCATCACGCATTGTAAATTGTTTCATTAAATCACCTAAATATATTATAAACTTTTTATGAAAAAAGAAAAATATATTTTTATTAATGTTAAAAATTTGTTATACTTGTAATGGATATAAGTTAGAAATGAGTGATAACATGGATTTTAGAATTAATGAATTTGAAGGGCCTTTGGATTTACTACTTCATCTTATTAAAGAAAGTAAGATGGATATAATGAATATTGAAATAGAAAAGATTACAGAACAATATATGAATTATTTGGATTTACAAGAAAAACTTAATTTAGAAATTGCTTCTGAATATTTAGTTATGGCTTCTGAACTTATAGAATTAAAATCTAAGTTGTTACTTCCTAATGTTAAGGATGAGGATAAGGAAGAGGAAGATCCTAGAGAAGAACTTGTAAATAGGTTATTAGAATATCAAGCTTATAAGGAGATAACTAAGGTTTTTCAGGATAAGGAGAATTTAAGAAAAGAAATATATACTAAGTCTCCTGAAAATATAAGAAATTATATTGAAGAGAATACGACTATTACTACTGATGTTACATTAGATGACTTGGTTGATGCTTTTAAGAAGTTTTTGGAAAGAAAAAGTGATAATAAACCTTTACAAACTAAGATTACAGTTAATGAAATATCTGTTTCTTCTAGAAGGTATGAAATAAAGAAGATTTTAAAGGATAAGAAAAAAATATCTTTTTTTGAACTTTTTCCGGTTGTTTCTAGAGAGTATGTAGTGGCGACTTTTTTGGCAATATTAGAAATGGCTAAGAATAAGGAACTTAAGATTAGTCAAAATGATACTTTTGATGATATTATTTGTGAGGCGGTGTAGGATATGAAAGCTGTTTTGGAAGGACTTTTATTTGTTGTGGGTGAAGAGGGTCTTACTTTGGAGCAAATAGAGGATGTTTTAAAGATAGATGAGAGTGAAGCTAAGAATTTATTGTATGAATTAAAGCATGATTATGAAGATGATGGAAGGGGAGTTAGAATAGATTTTTTGGGTAATAGATTTAAATTAACTACTAAGTATGAACATCGTGAATATTATCAGAAGTTACTTGAAAATCCGGAGACTAATACTTTGAGTCAAGCTGCTTTGGAGACTTTAGCAATTATTGCTTATAATGAACCTGTTACTAGAATACAAGTTGATTCTATGAGAGGTGTTGGTTCTACTCAGATAATTAGAAAGCTTGTTGCGAAGGGTTTTATAAAAGAGGTTGGTAGAAGTGATTTACCTGGTAGACCTATTTTATATGAAACTACTAGTGAATTTTTAGATTATTTTGGTTTATCTACTATAGATGATTTACCTGATATGAATAGTTTTATTGAGGAAAGTGAAAAAGAAGACTCTGATGAGACTGATTTATATACTTCTAAATATAAAGAAGAGGTAGAAGTTTAGAAAAAAATGTTGATGTCTAATTAAAAAGTTGCTATAATTAGATTGTCTTGCTCGTATGGCGGAATTGGTAGACGCGGTAGACTCAAAATCTACTTCTAGCGATAGAGTTCCGGTTCAAGTCCGGATACGAGCACCAAGATGAATGATAAAGAAACTTAAAACGGGTTTCTTTTTTGTTTATAAGGAATTGCTCAGTAATAAAACGACTTTTAATTTTTTAAAGATTTGGTAATCAATTTATAATCTTAATTTTAATTCCGTCGAATTCGACGGATTTGGGAAAAGTGCAGAGCTTCATACGTTCACATTGAGTTTCACATAATGGTGTGAAATAACGAATGCAATAAGAATGTATTCTAAACGTGAAAAGTATGGTGAAACTTATGCTCATAAGGATATAGCATTTGAATTTGCTTCTGCAATAAGTCCTGTCTTTAAACTATACTTAACAAAAGTATTTGAAAGGTTGAAAAAATTAGAAAATGTAAGAGACTATGCAACAATAAATGAATTAACAGTTTTATCTAATTTAGAATCACATAATGCTGAATTAATAAAAATTGGAAAGAGTAAAGAAGAAAGATTTGATATATTGTGTGAAATAGCAAAATATCAATTAAATATTTTAAATAATGTGGAACAAATAAGAAAATTAAATGAAAAAAATTAATACTTGTGAGATAATATATTTATATTGATAATATTTGGAGGTAATATGACAACTATATATTTAATGAGACATTCAGAAATAATAAAAAAACAATTAGGAATGATTGATAGTGATGAAGATTTTTATACTTCTAATAAAAAAACAGTTTTAAGTGTTGATGGAGAAAAACTAGCAGAAAAGGTTAGTTTAATGGATGAATTTAATAATTTAGATGTAGTATGGAGTAGTAGTTTTTCTAGGACTATTAGTACAGCTAAGTATTTTGCTGATAGAAACAATTTACTTATAAATGTAACAGATGGTTTTAATGAAAGACGTCATGGTATTAAATTGTTGAATGAATTACCTAGTGATTTTGAAGTTCATCAATTTAATGATTATGATTATAAAATTGGTGATGGCGAAAGTAGGAGAGAGACTTTAGAGAGAATGTATACTTCTCTTATGAAAGTTATGAATGAGTATAAAGATAAAAGAATTTTGATAGTAACACATTCTACTTCTATTATGTATTTACTTGGTACTTGGTGTAGTGTTACTTATGATAGTGATTATAAGTTTAATGATAGAGTTTTCTTTGATGGAAAATGGAATTATTGTCAAACTTTTAAATTGGAATTTGATAATGATTTTAATTTATTTAATGTAGAAAATATTAAAATATAGACTTGTTTGATAGTTAATAAACTGTTGATTTCATTGACAAATAAGAGCTTTTATGGTAAAATAAGCACTGCAATTTATGAGAGAGATTGGTGTTTATTATGATGGATTTTAAATTTTCGTTTACAAGTGAATTTGATGAGTTCAGTGAACTTGATGAACATTTTTTTGATGATGATGATAATGGTACTAATAGTGAAATGGAAAATGATGATGAACTATTAGCTTTATTAGGTAAGAAAAGTGAATGGTCTGATTTTGACTTTCCGGATGTAGATGAGAGTGAATTATTTTTATTTACTGATATTGATGCTTGGACTAATTTAGGTAATAGCTTTGATACTGACTTGCCTTTAAGAACTAGTGATAGTAGAGCTACTGTTAATGATAGTCGAAATGATTTAAGTACGTTTAATTTTGGTGATGAAGAACTTTCTAGTTTGATAAAAAAAGCAAGTACTTTATTTAGTCGTAGTGATGTTGAAAAGGTAGCAGGTATTCTTGATATGCAACCAGTTAATGATGTGAAAATAAAAGGATATTCTATTTAGATATAGATATTTTTTTTCGTATGGAAAATATAAAAATGCATAGAATAATAATAACTTATAATATATAGAATAATAATAACTTACAATATACTTGACGTACGTAAAAAAGTACGTTATAATTTATTTATGGAGGTATAGTATGAGTACTATTAACATTACAAATGCCAGACAGAACTTATTTCAACTTGTTGCTGATGTTAACGTTGGCTTTAATCCTATAACGATAGTAAATAATAAAGGTAAAAATGCAGTTTTAATTTCTGAAGATGAATGGAAAAATATTGAAGAAACACTTTATTTATCTAGTATTCCAGGTTTTGTAGAAAATATAAATGATATTAGAAAAACTGAAAAATGGGAATCTGCCAAGGAGTTCAATTCTGATGAAGAATGGTAAGGAATATATAATAAAGTTTTCAAAACAGGCTGAAAAAGATAAGTCAAAATTAAAAAGTTCTGGTTTAGATAAAAACTGTAAGGATATTCTTGCTTTAATGGTTAAAGATCCATTTTGTTATCCAACGGCATATGAAAAATTATTTGGTGATTTGAATGGTCTATATTCAAGAAGGATTAATAGACAACATCGTATAGTATATGAAGTTGATGAAAAAAAACATGAAATTCATATTTTACGAATGTGGACACATTATGATAAGTAGATTTTAGTAGAAAAAGGTTTTATTTGGTAAAGTAAAAGGATATTCTATTTAGATATAGATATCCTTTTTAGTTTGTTAAAATATTGGTAATGATTTTAATGACTTCTTTTTTCATAATGTCATAGTTCATTGTTTGGTGATGATGGTATACAATTTCATGACAATAGTTTTCAACTATACCGATGATAATATGGACTTTTTCAAATAGGTTTTCAGTTGTGATATGATTTTCATTTAAAGTTTCAATTATTACTTTAGTTGTATCAATTTCTTTTTTATTTATAAGGAATTTGCTTTTTACTTTTCAAATTTTTATAATTGTGCTA
>CAVKYO010000048.1:0-15923 GCA_963660495.1 Acidaminococcus fermentans | reverse complement strand
GAAAAAAAGTGCATATAGAGTCAAACACTCTACACACACTAAAAATTATACATCCAAAAAATATAGATTTAATGTTTTTTTTTGAATAATATAAATGAAAAGTAATTATAAGTAAATAAATACTTTTTTTTAAAAGAATAATTGTGCTATTATATATATAGAGCAAATTTAGTGAAAGTGACGTGTTAAAATGAAGTTAAACTTTTTGGTTAATGATTATATTTTAATTTGGAATATATTATTTCAAGCTTCTGTATCAGAACCTATTTATAAATTGAAACAAAAATTATGGTTTACCTATAAAGAACAATATAATAATACATATAAAGATAGAGTAACAATTCTTAAAGATGTAAAAAATTATATACCTAATGATGATACTATATATAATATAATGTTAGATTCAGTTGAGTATCAAGATATCTTAAAAAGAGTAGAAAAATATCGTTTGGAGATTATTAAATTATGGAATAGGAAAGTGTCAAGTCAATTACAAAGAATAATTAAAAAAGATATAGATGACTATTCTGTATACTTAATAGATAATCGTTTAGAAATATTAGAAAATCCAACAATATCTTCACAAAAACTAGATGTAATAATTTTAGGTAAAAAAATACCTGAAAATGAACCTAGTAAATTAATTTTTGAGATAATAGAAAGTATTTTAAAAAAAGAACTTAATACTTATAAAGGAATTGATAGTTTAATTGCTGATGCTGTTATTGAAATGGCTATAGAAAATGAGTTGGCAACTATTATAACTTCTAAAAGTCATTACTGGTTAGGCAATGAAAAATTAATCAATATAAAGCGTCAAATATATCCATTTTGGTTAATGTATTTAGGTGTTACAAAAGAAAATATGGTTAGTTATATGAATCGTGATAAAATAGCATTTGATGTAGAAAAGTTTCCTTATGAAAAAAGATTAAAAGATATAGATATTTCTCAATTTATTGAGTTTTGTATAGTAAAGAAAAGAAGTATAATTAGGGAAGAACAATTAGACTTAATATAATAGTAAAGAAAGAAAGATGGTAGCATGGATGAAAAAATAGAAATATTATTAAATAAAATAAATATTGATAAAGGACATTATCAATATTTTTCTGATGCTAAAATGTCTAAGATAAAGATAAATTCCCATACAAATAATTGGATTGTATTTATAGAAAAAGATAATTTATTACCTATAGAAATATATAAAGAATTAGAAGAAAAGAAGAATTTACTAGAGCCAAGTGCAGAGGAAATAAGATTTGTTTATGATATAAAAAATATTGATTTAGATATTTATAAAACATATTACCCTTATTTGTTAAAATTATTAAAAAGTGAGTTAAAAGTCTTAGAAATATATGAAGAATGTTTGCAAATAGAGAATGATTTATTAGTATTAATTGTTAGTAATGAAGTAGAGAAAGAACGCTTAGAAAAGTGTTTAGAAAAGATTAATGTATTTTATAAATGTTTAGGTTATCAAAAAGATATTGAAGTAATTATTCGTAAAGAAGGTAATATTTTAGAAGAAATAAAGAAAGATTTAGAAGTAAGTATTCCAGAAAAAGAAGTTAAAACAGTAAAAGAAGAGACTGTTTCAGCAACTGTTTCACCAGAGAAAAAATATCATAGAGAGCCAAAAGATCCTAATAGTGTTTTAGGTCGAGCAATTAAAGAAGAACCAATTAAAATAAAGACTCTTTTGGGTGAGGATAATAATGTTGTAGTTGAAGGATTTGTCTTTGGTACTGATTATTTTGAGTCATCTAAAACTGATTTTAAAATAATTACTTTAAAAATTACTGATTATTCAGATAGTATATATTGTAAAGTTTTTGTAAGAGATAATGAAGAATATGCTAGACTAAGTAAAGAATTAAAGGTAGGTAACTGGTTTAAAATAAGAGGTTATACTAAAAATGATCAATTCTCTAAAGAATTAGTATTAAATGCTAGAGATATTATTAAAATAGAAAAGACAGTATCAGTAATAAAAGATACTGAAGAAGTTAAGAGAGTAGAACTACATTGTCATACTAAAATGAGTCAAATGGATGGACTTGCTGATGAAGAGGCTTTATTAAAACAAGCTTTGAAGTTTGGACATAAAGCTATTGCAATAACTGACCATAATGGTGTACAAGCTTTTCCTCATGTCTTTAATTTTGTAACTTCTTATAATAAAAATTTAAAAGAAGGGGAAGAACCATTTAAAGCTATTTATGGTGCTGAATTAACTTTAATAGATGATACTGTAAATATTGTTCTTCGTCCTAATAAGGATGTTTTATTAGATCAAACTTATGTTGTTTTTGACTTTGAAACTACTGGATTTAATGCTGGTGGTGCAGATTCTATTATTGAAATAGGTGCCGTTAAAATTAAAAATGGTGAAATAATAGAACGTTATGATGAATTGATTAATCCTGGTAGACCATTGCCTCAAAAAATTATTGATATAACTAATATTACTGATGAAATGTTAAAAGATAAAGACAGTGAAGAAAACGCTGTTAAAAGATTTATTGCTTGGTATGGAGATTGTCCTATGGTTGCTCATAATGCCAAGTTCGACGTTTCATTTCTTGAGATGGCCCATAAAAAATATAATCTAGGAACATTTACAAATCCTGTAATAGATACCTTAGAGTTGTCAAGAACTATGGATAATAATTACGCAAGACATTCATTATCAGCATTAGTAAAAAGATATGAAGTCCCATGGGATGAAGATGCTCATCATAGAGGAGATTACGATGCAGAAGGAACTGCCTTAGTATTCCATAAAATGTTAAAAAAACTATCAAATCGTAACATTGATACAATGGATCAATTAGATACACTAGTTAGTAAAGATGAAATTCATAAATATGGACGTGCTCATCATGTAAATATTTTAGCTAAAAACCAAACTGGACTAAAGAATTTATTTAAACTTATATCTTTAGCGAACACTACATATTTATATAAAACTCCAAGAATTCTACGTAGTGAAATAGAAAAAAATAGGGAAGGCTTGCTAGTGGGATCAGGTTGTTATGAAAGTGAAGTTTTTAAAGAAGCGACGTCTAAAAGTGATGATGAATTATCAAATATTATAAGATTTTATGATTATGTAGAAGTGCAACCATTAGAATGTTATAATCATTTAATTCAAACTGGTGATTTTGCTAACGAAGTAGAATTAGCGGCCAATGTTGAAAAAATAATTAGAGTAACTGAAGATGCTGGAAAGATTATTGTCGCAACAGGGGATGTTCATCATATTAAAAAAGATGACAAGATATATAGAGAAATAATCGTAAATCAAAAAGTACCCGGTGGTGGAAGACATCCTTTAGCTAAATCAAGTATCAAAGAAATTCCTTCAAACCATTTCCGTACTACTGATGAAATGTTAAAAGACTTTAACTTCTTAGATGCTGAAACTGCTTATCGTATTGTAGTAGAAAATACCAATAAAATAGCGGATATGATAGACATCATTGAAGTAATTCCAGATACTGGTGGTATACCATTCTCACCTAGAGTAAAAAGTGATGACGGGAAAAGTTATCTAGACTGTCCAGCTGTTGTTACTGAATTAGTTTATACCAAAGCTGCTGACTGGTATGGTGATCCGTTACCATATTATATTGAAGAACGTATCGCAACAGAGTTATATGGAGATATTGTTTTAAAAATAATAAAAGGTAAATTAGAAGGAACTCTATCAGATGAAGAATTAGAAAAAGAGTCTCATAAACAACTACATGATACTATTTTAAAAGGCTTTGATAATGTTAAAGCTTTAGTTCGTGAGCATGTAAAAGCAACATCTGAAGAAGAATTAGATGAAAAAGCTCTTGAAAAACAAGTTAAAAAAGTATTAGGGGGAATTATTGGTGGTGGATTTGATCCAATTTATTTAATTGCTCAACGTCTTGTAAAGCATTCTAATGATGAAGGCTATTTAGTTGGTTCACGTGGCTCAGTTGGATCAAGTTTTGTTGCTACTATGATGGGCATAACAGAAGTTAATCCATTACCGGCTCATTATCGTTGTAAGAATTGTAAAACTAGTATTTTCTCTGATGAAAATGGAGTATCTTTTTCTAATGAGTATTCATCAGGTTATGATTTACCAGATAAGAAATGTCCTAATTGTAATGAACCATTATATAAAGATGGACAAGATATGCCTTTCGCAACATTTCTTGGATTTAATGCTGATAAAGTTCCTGATATTGATTTGAATTTTTCGGATTTGAATCAAGCTAGTGCTCATGCTTATACAAAAGTATTATTTGGTGAAGACAATGTATATCGTGCTGGTACTATTGGTACAGTTGCTGATAAAACGGCATTTGGTTTTGTAAAAGGATATTGTGAAGAACATGGAATTATGGATATGCGAACAGCTGAAGTAGAACGTCTGGCTATGGGCTGTACAGGTGTAAAAAGAACAACAGGTCAGCATCCTGGTGGAATTGTTGTTATTCCAGATTACAAGGAAGTATTTGACTTTACACCATTCCAATTTCCAGCAGAAGATGCAACTGCTGAATGGCGTACCACACATTTTGATTACCATGCTATCGACCAGTGTGTTTTAAAACTTGATATTTTAGGACATTCTGATCCAACACAATTACGTATTATTCAAATGCAGTCTGGTACTGATATTATGAAAGTGCCAATGGATGATAAAGATACTATGAGTATATTTACATCTACTGATGCCTTAGGTGTAACCAAAGATCAAATAATGTGTAACACAGGTACATTAGGTATTCCTGAGTTTGGTACTTCATTTACTATAAAATTAGTAGAAGATACTAAGCCAACTACCTTTGGTGAATTAATAAAAATAGCTGGTCTTTCACACGGTACTGACGTTTGGCTAGGAAATGCTCAGGAATTAATTCAAAAAAATATTGTTCCATTTAAAGAAACTATCGGTTGTCGTGATGATATTATGGTTTATTTAATGAATAAAGGAATGGCTCCAATAAAAGCTTTTAAAATAATGGAGTTTGTACGTAAAGGAAAAGCAACTAAAGATCCAGAAACTTGGAAGGGACATGTTGAAACAATGAAAGCGGCTAATATTCCAGACTGGTATATTGAGTCATGTCATAAAATAAAATATATGTTTCCAAAAGCACATGCGGCCGCTTATGTAATGAGTGCCTTTAGAATAGCTTGGTATAAAGTACATATGCCAGTATATTTTTATTCATCTTGGTATTCATCAAAAGCAACAGATGTTGATGTTGAAGCTATGATTAAAGGGTATGACGCTATTAAATCTAGATTAGAAGATATTCTCGCTAAAGGATTTGAAGCGACAAATAAAGAATCTGGTCAAGCTGAAAGTTTAAAGGTAGCCTTAGAAGCAACAGCTAGGGGAATAAAATTTTTAAATGTTGATTTATATGAAAGTGACGCAACAGTTTGGATAGCTAAAAATGATAAAGAAATTTATCCACCATTTGTAGCAATTGATGGACTAGGTGAAACTGTTGCTAAAAATATAGTTAAAGAACGTGAAAAACAAAAATTCTTAAGTGTTGAAGATGTTCAAAAACGTGGAAAAGTTTCACAAACATTAATAGATAAAATGAAAGATATGAATCTTTTAAATGATTTGCCAGATTCAAATCAATTATCATTGTTTTAACTAGTTGACAAATAATTAAAATAAAAGTATTATTAATTTATAAGTGTGATGACGAGTCTTGGAAAACTCAGAGCAGTATATTATTAAAGATGATTCTTCTGGAATAAATAAGGTGGAACCGCGGGTATACTCGTCCTTATGATGTTCTAGAAGATTTTGTTTTTATAGGGATGGTGGTAATTACTTGAAAATTATAGGAATAAAATATTTAAATAGGAATAATTATAAAAAAATTAGAATTGGACATAATGAAATTTTAGTAACTGGTAAATTAGATGGTGATGAAGGTCTTTTGACTGATAAAAAAAAATTTACTGATACTTTAAAAGGATTAGATCATAAACATATAATTGATGGAGTAATTGAATATTTTTTAGATAGTCATACTATTAATGGTGTTAGTAACAATAATTTTTCAAAAAATACTATTAAAGTTTTTGGAGATGATGATGTATCCTTAAAAATATGTATACCAGTTGATAAAGAAGTTGCAGGAAGAGTAATGTCTAAATATAGACATGATAGATTCTCTTTTATTGAAAATATGGATTTATTAGGATGTAATATTTCTATTTTAGTAGTAGATGGGAATTCTTCTTATAAAAGAAATGATGATAATAGCTATACATTTTGTTTATCTAGTAAGGTTGATAATATTAGAAAATTTGAAAAAGAATTTTTACTTAGTTTTATAGGGCGAATGTTAAGTGATAGAGAAGTTATGATGACTAGGGAAGATGATTTAGATGAGATTGGTTTTTCGAAAATATCTTTTTTAGAAGAAAATATAGAAAGTGCTCAGAAATATACTTGGTATGGGGCACCTTGTATTAAAATTAAAAATAGTATGATTCCAATGATAGAGTCTATAGTTGTTGGACATAATGAAAAATGTAATAGTTGTATAATAGATAAAAATAAAATATTAGTAAAAAATGGAGGAATTTAAATGAAAGATTTGACAATGGAAAAATTAGTTAGTTATTGTAAACAATATGGATTTGTATTTCAGGGAAGTGAAATCTATGGTGGACTTGCGAATACTTGGGATTATGGTTCTTTGGGAGTTTTACTTAAGAATAATATTAAAAATGCTTGGTTGAAGAAGTTTGTTCAAGAAGATATAAATTGTGTAGGACTTGATAGTGCTGTACTTATGAATCCTAGGACATGGGAAGCATCTGGACATATCGCAACATTTTCTGATCCGTTAATTGATTGTAAGAAATGTAAGACTAGACATCGTGCTGATAAATTAGTAGAAGCTGATGGTGTAGAGGATGCTGGTGGAATGAATCATGAAGAATTAATGAATTATATTAAAGCACATAATATAGTTTGTCCAAACTGTGGTGCTTTAGACTATACTGATATAAGAGAATTTAATTTAATGTTTAAAACATTTCAAGGTGTTACTGAAGATGCTAAAAGTACAGTGTATTTGAGACCAGAGACTGCACAAGGAATATTTGTTGACTTTTTAAATGTACAAAGAAGTATGCGCCTTAAGGTACCTTTTGGTATTGGACAAATTGGTAAAAGTTTTAGAAATGAAATAACACCAGGTAATTTTATTTTTCGTGTTAGAGAATTTGAACAAATGGAAATGGAATTTTTTTGTAAACCAGGTGATGAATTAAATTGGCATCAATATTATAAAGATTATTGTTATAATTTTTTGTTGAAGCTAGGAATTAAAAAAGAAAATTTAAGATTAAGAGATCATTCAAAGGAAGAGTTATCTTTTTATAGTAACGCTACTACTGATATTGAATATAAGTTTCCATTTGGATTTGGTGAGTTATGGGGAATTGCTTCACGTACTGATTATGATTTAACTCAACATCAAAAAGTATCTGGAGTTAGTCAAGCTTATTTAGATCCGGAGACTAATGAAAAATATATTCCATATGTAATTGAACCAAGTGTTGGTGTTGATAGAATGTTTTTATCAGTATTATGTGATGCATATGATGAGGAGGAACTTGAAAATAACGATGTAAGAGAAGTATTACATTTGCATCCATATTTAGCTCCTTATAAAGTAGCGGTTTTACCTCTTGCTAAAAAGTATCATAGTGAAAAGGCTTTGGAAGTATGGAAAATGCTTTCTAGTAATTTTTCTTGTAGTTATGATGAGTCTGGTTCTATTGGTAAAAGATATAGAAGAGCTGATGCATCTGGTACTCCTTGGTGTTTAACTGTTGATAATGAGACTTTAGAAAATGGTACAGTTACTATAAGAGATAGGGATACAATGGAACAAGTTACATTAAAACTTGAAGAAGTTGTTGATTATATTAATGAAAAAATTAAGTTTTAATTAGGAGGAATAGTATGTTGAATATAATTGATGTCGGAAAGCGTTTTGGCTCAATGAGTGTTTCATCAATTTCTTATGATAATTTAACAGTTAAAGATAAAGTTTATTTGATAGAACAATATGGGACTAATGTTTTTGATTTACGTGATATAGATTTAACTAGTTATGTAAAAAGAGAGTTATTTGATAGGCATCGCATGGATATGGCTCATGACTTTGGATTTGATGATAAAAATATTTTTGTTGCTAATCAGGTTAAGGAAGACGGTAGTTACTTTGAAGTGACAAAGGATTTTGCTGATGCTACTTCTGATGGTTGGGATATTGATATTTTGGAAGATATTTTAATAATTACTGATAAGGTACCTGGTGTAGTCATTGGTCATCCAATAGCTGATTGTCCTGTTGTTATGGTATGTGATGCTAAAAAGAAGGTTACTGCTCTTGCTCATTGTAGTTGTGAACTTATAGATAAAAAGATGCCTATGATGGTAGTTGATGCTTTACAAAGGGCATATGATAGTAAAGATGATGATTTAATTGCTTATATTAGTGCTTGTGCAGGAGATGGTTGGACTTATAATAATTATCCTCGTTGGGCAACAGATAGAGCATTATGGGATGGAGCTATTCGTGAAGAAAACGGTGTTTTTAAAATAGATATGCGTAGTGTTTTAACTAAGGAGTTAAAAGAAGCAGGTGTTTCTACTGGATCATTTAGTAATGTTGATACACTTACTAATCCTAATTATTATTCTAATAGTATGGCTAGTATTAATGGTGAAAATGACTCAAGTAAGTCCGGAAGAAATTTTTCTGGGGCTTATTATAGATAATTTAGAGTAGTAGAAATACTACTTTTATTTTGTGTAAATAGATATTTGGCATAGATATTATGTATTTGTTGTGTTATACTTTAGGTATAATAAGTAGATGGAGTGTTAAGGTATGAAATTAAAGAAAGTTATATTTATTTTTTTGTTTTTGATGTTGTTGCCGGTTTCTGGTAGTGCAAAAGAATTATGTACAATAGTTACTGGTAATGGAAAAGATATTGGTAGTGAGATAGCCTGTGGTACAGAACATTTTTATATTATAGAAAATAATAGTAATAGTATTAAGTTGTTAGCAAAGTATAATTTATATGTTGGGGCTAATTATGATAAAGTTAAATTAGATATTAATAGTACTTATATTAAAATGGTTAAAAATGCTAATAATAATTGGGTCGATACTGAATATTATGTAGATGGTGTTGCTGTTAATGGTTCTTATTCTTGGATAAGTAAAATAAAAGAAAATTATGATATTGATGGATTTATTTCTTCAAATGATGTTTATTGGTATGATTTTGAAAATGGAGCTATTTATATTGATGTTTATGGACCTGAATATACATTGGATGGTAATACTTATAAGAACAGGACTTTAAAGTTTTATCCTTATAAAGTAATTTATAAAAATACGGAAGGATATGCTTTGCAAAATGAATTAGCTCTTGGAGTAACAGGAGAAAAGAAAAATGCTAAATATCCAATTTACGCTACAACAATTTTGTTTCCTGGTGCGGATTTAGATGGTTATTATGCTGATAGTTATGATTTAGTAGTAATTGATGATAATTTTGAGGAAGGTTATACAAATTTTAATTTTTTGGATTCTCATCCTATTAAAACATATTTAGATGATTATGCTGAAAAATTAAGTGATAAAGGTTATGAAGTTTCTAATATTAATTTAATTAGTATTAAGGAATTATATAATTTGGTATATTCTATAAATGGTAAAAAATTGCCTTTAGCTACTTGGTATGATGAGTCACTTGATTCAACTGCTGAAGAGGAAGATGGTACAGAGTATTATACTTTAGGTGACTTGAAAAAATATTTATCTAATGATTACTCATGGATATGGAATACTACGTATTGGACTAGGACTTTTGTGGGTAATATAGATGATGGTAAGATTGCTTATGGCCCGGAAGTATATTTTGTGTCATCAGCTGGTGAAATATGTTATTCAGAAACTGATTGTTATAATGGAATACCAAGAGCGGGAATTCGTCCGGTTGTGACAATTAATAAAAGTAATATTAAGTATAATATTTCTGTTAGGTCAGAAGGAAATGGTACTATTGATGTTTTAGATAGTGCATTAGGTGGTGATACTGTAAGTTTTAAATTATCTACTAAAAAAGGTTCTAAATTATCTTCGATTGTAGTTATGACCGATTCTAATGAAACTATTGAATTTACGGAAGAAGATATTTCTGCTTTAGAAAATGGTGTTTATACTATTAGCCTTAATAAGTTTGTTATGCCATATGAAAATGTTACTATTATGGCTAAATGGACTGATAGTATTTTTAATCCAGATACGGGATTTAGTAAATTTATTTTGGTATTTATTTTCTTTATATTATTAGGGACTAGTATTTTGGTTTTAACTAAAAATAATAGATTAAAAATTTTTAATTGATAATGACTTTTATAAAAAAGTAAAAATAACTCTTTTTAAAATCTATAAGTACTATTAATAGGTTATTATAAAGTTTTAAGACTTAACTGTAACTTTTTTATTAAAATAGGGTTGTATTTAGAAAAAAATTAAGAAAAATGGGTCTTTTTTGTGAAAAGAGCGTTAAATTTGTTGACAAATAAGGGAGTTATGCATATAATTGTACTAGTCGAGAAAAAAGGAAAGAGATTTATATCCACCTGATCAGCGAGTAGCGATGGGTTAAATGCCAAGTTTAATAATAATACTATTATGTTATTTAGATTTAGTTTGGCTTTAAAGTGGATATAATGTTTATATCCGCTTTTCTTATTATATTGGAGGTGTTTTTTATCGCAAACAATAAGAATAACATGTTGATTAACGATCAAATTAAGGCTAGGGAAGTATTAGTCATTGGACCTAATGGGGAACAAGTTGGAATTAAGTCTATTCAAGATGCATTGACACTTGCTTCATATGCGGCATTAGATTTAGTACTTATTAGTCCTAATGCTAATCCACCAGTTTGTAAAGTAATGGATTATAATAAATTCCGTTATGAAAAACAAAAAAAGGAAAAGGAAGCATTAAAAAGACAAAAGGCTAACATGTCAGAGTTAAAAGAATATCGTTTATCACCAGTTATTGATGTAGGTGATTTTGAAACTAAACTTAGAAATGCTACTAAGTATTTGGAAAAAGGTGACAGAATTAAGCTTACAATTCGCTTTAAAGGAAGACAACTTGCTCATACTGAATTAGGTAAGGAAGTTCTTGAACGTTTTGCATCTCGAGTTAGTGATTATGCGGATATAGAGCAAAAGCCTAAGTTAGACGGAAAAACTATGACTATGTTATTAGTACCAAAGAAAGAAAAATAAATATTAGGAGGAAGAAATATGCCAAAAATCAAAACACATAAAGGTGTAAAGAAAGTTTTAACTAAACGTAAAAATGATTATAAAATTGGAAAACCAGGAAGTATTCATAATACTGGATATAAATCAGCAAGTTATAATAGAGCTTGTAGAAAGGGTTCTACTATTAGTAAGTCTGATTACAAGAGAATTAAGAACGTAATATAATCTAGAAGGAGGAAATGGAAAATGGCAAGAGTTAAGAATGGAGCAGTTACAAAGGCTCGTCATAAAAAAGTATTAAAAGCTGCTAAAGGATATTTTGGTAGTAAACATAGACTATATAAGTCAGCAAAAGAACAATTAATGCATTCTGGACAATATGCATTCAGAGACAGAAAACAAAAGAAGAGAGAGTTTAGAAAATTATGGATTACAAGAATCAATGCAGCTTGTCGTCAAAATGATATTAGTTATTCAAGATTTATTGAAGGTTTAACTAAAGCAGGTGTTGAAGTTAATCGTAAAATGTTATCAGAAATAGCAATTAATGATCCTAAAATGTTTAGTGAATTTGTTAAAGTTGCTAAAGATGGTAAGGCTGGAAAAATTACTAAGTCTACTGAAGTAGCTGGTAAGGAAGTAACTATTAACGGAGCTAAAGCTAAAACATCAACTAAGAAGACAGAGGAAAAGAAAGAAGTTAAGAAAGAAGAAACAGTTGATTATTCAAAAATGACAGTTGCTGAATTAAAAGAAGTAGCTGGTAAGAAGAAAATTGATGTAGCTGGTCTTAAAAAAGTTGAAATTATAGAGGCTTTAACAAAATAAGCATATTAGTGGATTTACTTATCTAGTGCCTTATAGGTGATAAAGTATTAGAAACTAATAGAAGAGATAAAACGAAGGAGAAAAAAATATATGACAATAGTATCAATGAATTATTTATTAGAAGCTGGTGTTCATTTTGGACATCAAAGAAGAAGATGGAATCCTAAGATGAAGGAATTCATCTATACTACAAGAGATGACATTTATATAATAGATTTACAAAAAACAGTTAAAAAATTAGAAGAAGCTTATGAAGCTATGAAAGAAATAGCTCAAAATGGTGGAACAGTTTTATTTGTAGGAACTAAGAAACAAGCTCAAGAAGCTGCTGAAGAAAGTGCTATTAGAACTAATATGTACTTTGTAAATGAAAGATGGCTTGGTGGAACTTTAACTAATTTTAAAACTATTCGTTCTAGAATTAGAAGAATGGAAGAAATCGAAAAAATGGAACAAGATGGAATTTTTGAGATGCTTCCTAAAAAAGAAGTTATTCAAATAAAAAAAGAATATGATAAATTAAATAAAAACTTAAGAGGAATTAGAGAAATGAAGAAAATGCCTCAAGCATTAGTAATCGTTGATCCTCGTAAAGAAGAAATAGCTATTAAAGAAGCACGTATTTTAGGTATTCCAGTATTTGGTATTGTAGATACTAACTGTGATCCAGATATGGTAGATTATGTAATTCCAGGTAATGATGATGCTGTTAGAGCAGTTAAATTATTAATTGGTGCTTTAACTAACGCTATTGCTGAAGTTAATGGTAATGAAATTATTGACTTTGTTAGTGAAGAAGATAAAGTAAAAGCTGAGAAGAAAGCTCAAAAGAAAGAAGCTAAAGAAGAAAAGCAAGAAGCTAAGGAAGAAGCTAAGGAAGAAGTTAAAGAAGTAAAAGCTGAAGTAAAGAAAGAGACTAAAGAAGAAGTTAAACCAGAAGTAAAATTAGATGATTTAACTTTAGCTGAATTAAAAGCTATGGCAAAAGATAAAGAAGTAAAAGGTTATTCTACTATGAAGAAAGCTGAACTAGTAGAAGCTTTAACTAAATAGTTATTGAAGTCGACTAAGGAGGGTGGAAGGGAAATTTCATCCTCTTTTTTCTTTTCATATTGGAAAGAATCGTTTATAATTTAAATATATAGGAGGACAAATTATGATTAAAGCAAGTGATGTTAAAGATTTAAGAGAAAAAACTGGTGCTGGTATGCTTGATTGTAAAAAGGCATTAGAGGCAACAGAAGGAGATATGGAAAAGGCTATTGATTGGCTAAGAGAAAAAGGTATTGCTAAAGCTGCTAAGAAAGAAAGTAGAATAGCAGCTGAAGGTTTATGCCAAATCAAAGTTGATGGTAATAAAGCTGTTATGTTAGAAGTTAATTCTGAAACTGACTTTGTTGCTAAAAATGAAGAATTTACTAATTTTGTAGATTATTTAGCGGATGAAATTTTAAAGAATGATGTTGAGACAGTAGAAGACGTTTTAAATATTAAAGACGGTAATGAAACTATTAATGATAAATTAGTAGCTTTAGTTGCTAAAATTGGTGAAAAAATTAGTTTTAGACGTTTTAATGTTATTACTAAGAATGATGATGAGTGCTTTGGTACTTATAAGCATTTAGGTGGTAAAATTGGTGTTGTAGTTGTAGTTAAAGGAACAGATGAAGCTGTTGCTAAAGATGTTGCTATGCAAGCTGCTGCTATGAATCCAGTTGGTCTTAGAAAAGAAGATGTACCTGCTGCTATGGTAGAAAAAGAATCTCATATTATTAAAGAACAAGTTATGGCTGAAGGTAAACCAGAGGCTATAGCTGAAAAAATGGTTATTGGTAGACTTAATAAATTTTATAAAGAAATTTGTTTAGAGGAACAAGCATTTATTAAGGATTCTTCATTAACTGTACTTGATTATGTTAAAAACAATAATAGTGAAATTATTTCAATGGTTAGATTTGCTGTTGGTGAAGGAATTGAAAAAAGAGAAGAAAACTTTGCTGATGAAGTAATGAGTCAAATTAAGAATGCTTAGTTTTTAGGATAAGAGAAGTATATGATAAAAAAGTTGGTATTAACATTATTAGTTGCACTTATGTTTTTGTCTGGATGTTCTATTAAGAAAGTAGATGATCTTTCTCAGTCCGAGAGGTTTGCGAAAGAGTATTCAGTATCTAAAGATAATCCATTTAAATATGTTGGAATTGATGAGATTTTAGAAATATTTGATTCTGGAAATGGAATAGTGTTTTTTGGTAATTCAGATGATGAGTTTTCTAGAGAAACAGTTAGATTATTTACTGAGACCATAGATAATAGTGAAGATAAAGATATTGATGTTTATTATTATGATCCTGTTGTTATTAGAGATAATAATGATTACAAATATGATGAATTATTAGATTTACTTGAAGGATATTTAAGTGAAAATAATGATGAAGATTATTTATATTTACCTGATATTTATTTTGTAAAGGAAGGCAATATAGTAGGTCATGATAATGAATCGGCATTTGTTGCGACAAATAATGATGAGTATTCAATTGATGAAATTAAAAATAAATTATTTAATAAATATGTTAAATTATTAAATGATTATATTAGAGAAGACACTAATGAATAACTAGTGTCTTTTTACGTAAAGTATTTTGTTTATTATGGTAAATTGTTGTTTAGTTTTATTTATAAGTTTATAATTTTTTTAGAGGTGAAGGTGTGTGAGTACTAAAAAAGATAAACTTGAAGAAAAAGAAGTACCAGTTGTTGTACAAGAAGATTTGGATGATAAAATTGAGCGTATAGTAGATGAAAAATTAGAAGAAGAGAAGAAAGAAAGAACTTCTAAAGTTACTATTTGGGCTTTAGTAATAGTTTTAATTTTAGCTTTTGGATATATTGCTTATGATAAGGGACTGATTTTTAATAATTTTGGTAATAATACTGATGTTTCGGATAAGAATAATAATACTAGTAATGAAGAGAATGAAAATGAAGGTACAAGTGTAGAAAATGGTATTACAAAGTTAGAAGTTAATGATAGTACGGTAATTGATTTGTTCAATAAAATGAATAATGTTTCTGGTCATTACTGTGGTGTTTCTGAATATTATACTGATTCTAAAGTTACAGCAGCTAGTTTAGGAAATGAATTTGTATATGAATTAGCCGTTTTAAATATTGAAAAAATGTATGGTAAAGTTGATATTACTGAGGCACAATTTGAAAATGTTGTTAGTAGTATTTTGGGAAGTAATTATAAGTATAATCATATTCCATATACTGATAAATGTAGTCATTATGTGTATAATTCTAATACTAAGGCTTATTCTTATCAAGCTAAGTTAGAATGTGGTGGTACATGTGGTATTCATGATTTAAGAAAAGTAGTTGGTGCTTATAAAGATGATAAGACAAAGACACTTACTATTGAAGTTGGTGTGTTATTCGCTACTGATAATGGGGATAATACTTATTTATTTTATAAAGATTATAAAAAGACACAAGTTGTTACGGATTATGAAAAAGAAACTGGTGTTGAATATGCTAAAGAAACTATAGAGAATGCTAAAAAGGGTACAATTTATAATATGGTATTTACTTTAGAAAATGGAAATTATGTATATAGTTATACAGAGCCAAGTAGTAAGTAATTAGTTTTATATATGAGATACTAATTAATAGTTAGTATCTTTTTTATTTATAAGGAATTTGCTTTTTACTTTTCAAATTTTTATAATTGCACTATTGACAA
>CAVKYO010000047.1:0-6325 GCA_963660495.1 Acidaminococcus fermentans | reverse complement strand
GCCTATTTTCAACAAAAAATAAACTTTTCTTTAATTAGTAACTGTCAAACTCGGGACGACACCAACGAAGAACTAAAAGATTTAGTTGTAATTGATGAAGACGAATTAGAACTAGAACAATAATTTCTAGTTTTTTTGACTAAAACTGTGATATAATACGAATGAATCAACCGGAAAGGATGAGAATAATGATAGAAAGACTAGAAGCAACTTTAGAAAAATATCAAATGTTAGAACAAGAACTAACTAAACCAGAAGTACTAAGTGATATTAAGAAAACAAGAGAATACTCAAAGGAAATGTCTTCACTTGAAGATATTGTTAATTGTTATAAAAAGTATAAAAAAGTATTAGCTGGTATAGAAGAAGCTAAAGAAATGTTAAAAGATTCTGAAATAGGAGATATGGCTAAAGAAGAGTTGAAAAGCTTAGAAGAAGAAAAAGACCAACTTGATCAAGAATTAGAAATATTATTAATACCAAAGGACCCTAATGATGATAAAAACGTTGTTATGGAAATTAGAGGAGCTGCCGGTGGTGACGAAGCTAATATCTTTGCTGGTGACTTATTTAGAATGTATACAAGATATGCTGAAAAGAAAGGCTTTAGTTACCAAGTATATAACTCAGTAGATGGAACAGCTGGTGGATTCAGTCAAATAGAATTAATTATTAAAGGACAAAATGCTTATTCAATATTAAAATATGAATCAGGTTCACATCGTGTTCAAAGAGTTCCAGTAACAGAGTCAAATGGTAGATTACAAACTTCAACCGCAACAGTATTAGTTATGCCAGAAGCTGATGAGGACATTGATATTGAAATAAATCCAAATGATTTAAGAATTGATATTTATCGTTCATCAGGGTGTGGTGGACAAGGAGTAAATACAACAGATTCTGCAGTTAGAATTACCCATTTACCAACCAACACTGTAGTTACATGCCAAAATGAACGTAGTCAAATTCAAAATAAAGAACAAGCTATGAAAGTATTAAAAACACGTCTATATGAGCTTGAGCAACAAAAAAAATTAGAAGAAGAAGGTTCACAAAGACGCAGTAAAATAGGTACTGGTGATAGGGCTGAAAAAATAAGAACTTATAATTATCCACAAAACCGTGTAACAGACCATCGTATTGGCTATACTACAAAAAATCTAGATCGTGTTATGGATGGAGACTTAGATGATATTATCAACGCTTTAATCCAAGAAGACCAAAAACGTAAATTAAAAGGAGAAACAGAAGAATAATGACAGTAGAAGATCTTCTGTTTTTTGCTAAACAGCACATTCATTCAGACCATGCTAAAATACTTTTAGGTGAACTACTTAATAGAAATCCTTTGGAATTGTTAAATTATTTAGACTACGAAGTAAGTGAAGAAGACGTAAAAAAATATAAAGAATATGTCAAAGCCTTAGAAGAAGGAACTCCAATTCAATATGCTCTCGGATATGTTAACTTTTATGGTAATAAGTTCATAATAAATGAAAATACCCTAATACCAAGATTTGAAACAGAAGAGTTACTGGAAAAAACCATTGAATTTTCAAAAAAGTTTTTCACAGAACCTGTGGATATAATTGATTTAGGAACAGGTTCAGGTGTCATTGGTCTTACTCTGGAAAAAAAATTATCCACAAATTCTGTGGATTTAATAGATATAAGTCCAAAAGCATTAGAAGTTGCCCACAAAAACTGTGCAAAACTAAATTCAAAAGCCAATTTAATAGAAAGTGACATGTTCCAAAATGTGAATAAAAAATATGATATCATTATAAGTAACCCGCCTTATATAAAAACAACAGAAGAAATTGAAAAGATAGTTAAAGATAATGAACCTCATATTGCTTTGTACGCTGGTGAAAATGGCCTAGACTGTTATAAAAAAATATTAGAAAATATTTCACCATTTATGAAAGATAGATGTTTAGTAGCCTTTGAAATTGGTATGACTCAAGCCAATGACATAAAAGAATTAATCAATAAATATTTATCAGATGTAAGAGTAGAAGTTTATAAAGATTTATCCAAAAAAGACAGAATGATATTTATTTTTAAAAATCTTGAATAAAAAAATAATAAAAGCCTCACTATTAAAATGAAAGTGAGGTTTTATAATGAAAAAAACTCTTATAATACTAAGTGTAATAATTGTAATACTATCCCTAAATAAAACGGAAAAAATTACCATTCCTAAAGAATCAATAAGATTTAGAATAATTGCAAATAGTAATAGTGAACATGATCAAAACACTAAAAAGGAACTAGTTAAAAATCTTTACCAAGAAATAGAAACCATCAACAACTATTCTAAAGATATAAAAACATCCCGTGAAATTATAAATAATAATATTCATAACTTTGAAAAAGTCGTAGAACATACTATTCAAAATGAAACATATAAAGATGACTATGATATCAATTATGGAGAAAACTATTTTCCTGAAAAAGAGTACAAAGGAGTTAGTTATGAAGAAGGTAATTATGAATCATTAGTAATAACTTTAGGCGATGGTCTAGGAGACAACTTCTGGTGTGTACTATTTCCACCATTATGTCTATTAGAAGCAGAAGAGACTGATACAAATGAAGTAGAATATACATCATTCATTAAAGAAATAATAGATAAGTATTTTTAATAATTATAAGAATAAAATATATAAGGTGATATAATGCAGCAACTCCTTATATATTTTTTTATTGCTTTAGGACTAAGTATGGATGCCTTTTCACTAGCAATAGCGTATGGTACAAATAAAATAAGTACTAAAAAAGCAATTATGTTAAGTATTTTCGTAGGCTTCTTTCATTACTTAATGCCTTACTTAGCCTCATCTATCGGAAAAAAAATAGAGTTTATAACAACCGGCTCTAACATCATAGTTGCTTTAATTTTTCTTATTATCGCAATAGAAATGTATACATCAAAAGATGAAGAAATAAAAGGTACTATAACCAGTATTTTTTCCATGATAGTATTTGCTTTTACCGTAAGTATAGATAGTTTCTCTATAGGCTTAGCTCTAAGTATAGTAGAAAATAATTTAAATATAGCCTTTTTAATTTTTAGTATCACCTCAGCTATATTTACATTATTAGGATTACTGCTTGGAAAATTCCTGTCAAAAAAACTAGGAAAAAAAGCTACATACTTTGGAATAATAATTTTGATTTTACTGTCGATAAAGTACCTTATTAACTAATTATTTACAAAATATATCTCAATAATACAAGTAAAACATTGACAAACAACTCATATTTTTTTATGATGAATTTGGGTGATAAGATGTTAGTAAACATGAATCAAATGTTAAAAAAAGCTAAAGAAGAACATTATGCGGTACCACATTTTAATATTAATAATTTAGAATGGACTAAGTTTATATTAGAAGAATGTAATGAATTAAATATACCAGTTATTTTAGGAGTAAGTGAAGGAGCTGCTAAATATATGGGCTCATACTTAGTAGTAGCTGATATGGTAAAAGCAATGATTAAGTCATTAAATATTAAAATACCAGTATGTCTGCATCTAGATCATGGAAGTAGTGTAGAAAGTTGCATTTCAGCAATAGACGCCGGATTTTCATCTGTAATGATCGATGGCTCAAGACTACCATTAGAAGAAAATATTAAAATAACAAAAGAAGTTGTTTCGTATGCTCATGAAAGAGGGATAAGTGTTGAAGCAGAAGTTGGTCATATAGGAACAACAGATGATAATATGACTAAAGAAGAAACAAACGCCACACTAGAAGATTGTCAAATATTATATAAAAACACCAATATTGATGCATTGGCACCAGCACTAGGTAGTGTACATGGCTTTTATAAAAAAGAAGCTAATCTTGACTTTGAAACAATGGAAAATATTAGTAAAAATTTACCAATTCCATTAGTGTTACATGGAGGAACTGGAATTCCAGACGATAAAATTAGAATGGCTATATCAAAAGGAATATCAAAAATAAATATTAATACTGAACTTCAATCAGTATGGAGTAAATCATTAAGAAAGTATCTTTTAGAGAATGAAGACGTTTATGATCCAAGAAAAATAATTTCATCAGGTGAAATAGCAATGAAAGAAAGAATCTCAGAAATTGTAACGTTATTTGGAACCAAGATATAGAATATATTAGGTAGATGGAGGTGTAGAATGAAAGTTATAGAAATAGACGGAGGTCATAAACTAACAGGAAGTATTAGAGTTTCCGGAGCAAAAAACGCAACAGTTGCTCTTATACCAGCCGCAATACTAACAGATGAAGAAGTAACAATATGTAATGTCCCAGAAATAACTGATACAAATGACTTGTGTGCCATATTAAACACTTTAAAAGTAGAAACAAAAAGAGCAAGTGAAAGTATAATTATAAATCCAAGTAAAATGGAAAATACAGAAATAACTGAAGAATTTTCAAAAAAATTAAGAGCTTCATATTACTTCATGGGTGCATTATTAGGAAAATATGGAAAAGCATCAATGTATTTTCCAGGAGGGTGTTCTATAGGAGCTAGACCAATAGATTTGCACTTAAAAGGATTTGAAGCTTTAGGAGCAAAAGTAACTGTTGATAAAAATAAATATACAGTAGAAGCCGATGAACTAAAAGGTGCCAATATATATTTAGATATTGCCTCAGTAGGAGCAACAATAAATATTATGTTAGCAGCCGTAAAAGCTAAAGGTAAAACAATAATAGATAATGCCGCAAAAGAGCCAGAAATAGTAAACGTTGCCACATTCTTAAATAACATGGGTGCAAAAATTACTGGAGCTGGAACTTCAACAATAAAAATAGAAGGAGTAGATTATCTTCATCAATGTTTTCATGAAGTAATACCAGATCGTATTGAAGCTGGAACCTACATAATCATTGGTGCTTTATCAGGAGCTCCATTAAAAGTAGATAATATTATCCCAGAACACATTGATTCATTAATATCAAAATTAGAAGAAATAGGTGTTAATCTCGAACTTGGCTCAGATTATGTAATAATTAATTCTAAAGATTCATATAAATCAACAAATATAAAAACAGCTGTATATCCAGGCTTTCCAACCGATTTGCAACAACCATTTACAGTACTTTTAACACAAAGTTCTGGTAAGTCAAAAGTAACTGAAACAATATGGGAAAACCGATTCATGCATATTCCATATTTAAATGATTTAGGTGCTGACATTACCGTAAAAAATCAAACTGCTACAATACTTGGATCAACAAAATTAAAAGGTTGCCAAGTTGTCGCAACTGATCTTAGAGCAGGAGCTGCCATGATAGCAGCAGGATTAAAAGCTGATGGTAGAACAACAATAACAAACGCCGAACATATTTTAAGAGGATATGAAGACATAGTTGAAAAACTATCTGAAGTAGGTGCTAAAATAAGAATAAAAGAAATATAATTATATAGTTATATTTCTTTTAATTTTGGAGGCACTATGAAGCTTATAAAAAAACACTATAAACTAATAATAAGTATACTAGTATGTTTACTAGTATTTATAATATTTAAAGAAAACAATAAAAACAACCAAAATTATTTATCATTAGGAGATGGCTTTGCCCTAGGAAAAGATTCATATGGGCAAGTTGATTATGGCTACAGTGACTATTTAAAAGACTATTTACAAGAAAAAAACTATTTAAATAGGTATATAAAATCATTTTCAGAAGAAACAATGTCCATAACAGATTTAAAAAGTAAAATAATAGTTAATAAAAAAATAAATATAGGTAATCAAGAATTAAATTTAAAACAAACGCTAAGAGAAAGTACTATTTTAACACTATCAATAGGATTAAATGATTTAATTTATCAAATGAGTATAGCCGATAATCTAACAGATAGTAAATTAGATAAAATAATTACTGATATTGAAAAAGACTTTAATAGTCTAATTATAGAACTAAAAAAATATTATCAATATGATATATACGTAATAGGATATTACAACATAAATCCAACTAATTACTTTCTAACAACAGGTATAAAAAAACTAAATGATATTTATAAAAATAATAAAGACATAATTTACATAGATACATATACAGATTTTCAAAATAATAAAAATTTTCGTTCTAGAAAACAAAATATTTATCCAAATAGGCATGGATATCAAGCAATTTCTAACAAAATAGTAGATAATATGGCTAAAAGACTTGAAAAACAAAAAAATAACTGATATACTAAGAACGCATTTAATTACTATGACAAACGTTGTCATGGCGGAAGGAGAGATCGTATGAAAAAGGATATACATCCAACAATGGTAGACTGTACAGTTACTTGTGCTTGTGGAGAAACA